>JACCXG010000230.1 GCA_013697225.1 Acidobacteriota bacterium | reverse complement strand
CCACTCCCACTCCCACTCCCACTCCCGGAACCGGAACTGGGACGGGCACCGGCACCGGCACCGGCACGACGACGACGACGACAACTGGCGCAGGGACGCCGGTCCAGAACGGGACGCTCGTGTCCTTTACGACGACGATCGGGCGGATTGAGCCGGCGGAGGCCAGGACACAGAACGGCCTGGTTCGCGTCAGGTTCGTGGCAGGGACCCAGAGCGGCACTGCGACAATCACCGCGTTCTCCGGTGGTGCGTCAGGACGGCTGGAAAATCTTCGCATCGGCACGGCGGCCGCCGAGCGCGTCGTCCTCACCGCAAGCCCACAGACGCTCGGGTGCACCGGCGGTACGTCACAGGTCTCGGCGCGCGTCGAGGATCTGAGTGGAGCTCCTGTCACTGGGGTCCCGGTGAACTTCAGCACGAACGCCGGTCAGCTCAGTGCCGCCACAGCGCAGACCGACTCGAGCGGGGTTGCCCGGACCCAGCTCACAACCACCCGGGAGGCGACCATCTCCGCCAACGTGGCGGGTCGAACCGCAGAGGCGACCGTACGGCTGAACCCGCGAACGGGCATCAGCATTTCCGGACCAACAACCGCCGTCTCGGCAGGCGTGCCGACAACGTTTACGGTCAACGTCGGGTCCGACGCGATTATCAGCAACGTGGAAGTGAATTTCGGCGACGGCCGGGTGCTGCCGCTTGGCTCCATCAGCGGTTCCACGACCGTCCAGCACACTTATACCGAGGCGGGCTCCTACACGGTGCGGGCGATTGCACGCGATCCCAGCGGGTGTGACGAGCAGGTGGCCACATCGCTCACGATCCTGCCGGGTCAGCCGCCAGGGGTCACGGTCACCGCATCGAACAACAGGCCGACGGTCAATGAAACCGTCGTGCTGACTGCGAACGTGACCGGCGCTACCTCGACGATCCAGCGGTACGAATGGACGTTCGGGCCGGGTGCGGATCGACCCTCGGCTGTCACGACCGGCAACCAGGTCACCGTCAGCTGGTCGACACCCGGCACCAAGGTCATCACCGTCACGGTGATCCAATCAGTGGGCCCGTCGGGCAACGGTTCGACCACCGTCACCGTGGTGCCCGGTTTTTAGCCCGGTCACTCATCGAACGCACGAAAAAGGGCGTCCCCGCCAGGAGACGTCCCTTTTCGTCTCCGGCTACTCCAGACCCTGTGTCATCGCTCGACTGAAATCCTTCCGGTTTCGGATCAACAAGCCATGGACCACTGGGGGCGAGAAGCGGTTTGCCATCGACAACCGCTCGATATTGGCCGTCAGCCCGGTGAGCGTCTTCGACCTGCCGACCAGCTTGCCGGTCAGAAGTTACGGCGCCACACGAACGCGCGACCCGTCTGGCTGTCACCCCGGCAGGAGTCCGACTCCGCCGAGCCCGCAGCAGGCTGGCTGTCGCCGCAACAGACCGTTCGCGCGAGGCGTGACGTGCCGATGCACGGAACAGCGCCGCACCCTTCGTGTCCTGGGTGAGCAGCCCGTTGGATCCGCCATAGCAGAAGGGAAGGATCACCGATGAGAGAGGTGCCGAAGGCAGTGGACACCCGGCAAATGGACTGCGCGAAGCCGGAACCCGCAGCCGACCTGTCGTCCTACCACTCCGAATAGGGAGTGCCGTCGAGAAAGGTCCCCTCTGCACCGCTCTTCACGTTGTCGATGCCTGGTGCCGCCGAGGGATTGCCGGGGTCCGGCTCCGCCTGGACCGTCTGCCACGTGTCGGCGGACTGCGTCACCGGGTCGCTGGGAATCCGCCGCAGGTAGCCGTCGCTGACCAGCGCGTCGAGCGACGCGGGGTACTTTCCCTTGTCGGCGTAGTACTGGTCGATCACGTCCCGCATCTCGAACAGGTTCTTCTTCAGCGTGGCTTCCTGGGTGCGGCGCACGGAGTTGCGGTACTGCGCAACCCCCATGGCCGCCAGGATGGAAATCATCGAGATCACGACAAGCAGCTCGATGAGGGTGAATCCCGCCTGCCGGCGGGCGCCAATCCGGCGCAGGGTCGACAGGCCCAGGGGGCCCAGGGCTCGCGGGTCACTCATGATCATGGACACGGTTCACCAGTCCCTGTACTTCGTGCCGTCCAGCGCCGTGCCGGTCGACGTCGTGTATACGTCGTAGACATTCTGTCCGCCCCACGATGTCGAATCCGGCCGATCCTGGTACGACCGCCGGCCCCATTCGGTCGAGTTCGTCACCGGATCGATCGGCACGCGCCTCAGGAACTTCAGCTTCCGCCCCGACTGGTCGTTTACGACGCTGACGCCGTCGACGAGTGTCTGAAGGTCGGGCGGATAGCCTTCGCTCCCCGCCTTGATGTCGAACATGCCGATCATGCCGGCGTCCGCGGCGTCCTTGTAGCGGTCGATGGCGGTCCGCATCTCCCGCAGGTACCGGCGAAGCTCCGCTTCCTTCTGCCGTTGCACGGTCACACGCGCAAGCGGCATCACCGCTGACGCCAGAATCAGCAGAATGGTCGTGACGACGAGGAGCTCGATGAAGGTGAAGCCCCGTGCGCCTCGCCTGGAGCGCGCCCCACAGCCGCTCAGCCTGGCAGCTCTGAAACCACGGCTCTGCCGGATCCCCGCGCCGGCGGGCGGGCACACGTCGCGACCGATGTCGATCGGCGGCCCCGCGCTATCCCGCAATCCCTGCATGCTCGCACTTCGTCGCTGGCTATCGGACGGTCACGGTGACAGGGCTGAACTGCAGCGCCACTGCGCCTCCTTCGGGCGTACTGGCAACACCGTTCGCCTGGATGATCGAGCTCCCCGGCCCCACCGCATCGAACAGCAACGCGGCGAGGAACCCCGCGCCCGACGCGCCGACCTGATCGCCTGTGCGTGTCAGGGCGATGTCCACCCGGCCGGCCGCCGCATCAATGCGCGGCGTCACCGTTGCTGTCACGCCACCCTGGACCATGAACGTTCCCTGCTGCACGTTGCGTACACGGAGCACGGCGGGGTTGTAGGTCACGGTCAGCGTCATCAGCGAAATGCGCTGCGCGTTGTTGATCGAGACAGGTACGGTGTAGGGACCGCCGCCCACCTGGAAGGTCGTTCCCGGCACTGTCAGAATCACCTGCGCGGGCGTCTGAGCTGCCGCCCCCGTCCCAGGAGCAGCCATCGGTGGTGCCGCGGGATCACGTGGCGGTGCCCCTGGCGCGCCAGGCTCAGCCCCTGCGGGCGCAGGCGCCGTCGTTCCGGGCGGCATGACCTCGGGCGCAGTCGGAGCGCCGGTGCCGGTCCCCGGCGGGGCTGGCGCAGGTGCAGCTGGCTCGGGCGGATCGGGGATGGGCGCAATCGCCGTTGGTACTGGCGAGGTGCCGGGGGGCGCCGGACGGTTCACCGGCTGCGCACCAGGATCGGACGCGACCGGCGAGCGCGGGACGCCTCCGGGCGATACCCCCGGCGTGACCGGCGTGATGCCCGACGGGCTGCTCCCGATCGACGGCGCAGGCTCCTCCCCGGCCGGTGCGATCAGCGGGGGCGGTCCCCCGAGGCCGAGGTTCAGCTGCGTGCCGATGAAGATTGGGGACAAATCCTCTGCCGTGAGCTCGTGGGTGCGCACGATGTGCGGCGTCAGGAGCATCACGATGTCGGTCTGCTCGATGGCCTGATCGTTGTCGGACAGGAACTGTCTGAAGATCGGCAGACGCAGCACCCCGGGAAAGCCACGGAGGTCCCGGCGATCGCGCTCCCGCAGCAGGCCTGCCAGCAGGTTCGACTCCCCCTCCCGGAGGCGCAGGCGCGTGGTGACCTTGCGCGTGCCGAAGGTGGGTGCCGACTGGCCGCCCACGTCAATCGATCCGCCCAGCGTGCTGTTCTCGATGACGAGGTCGAGCACGATCTCGCCGTCGTACGTGACGCGCGGCGTGACCTCGACGTTCACGCCGACCGACCGGTAGGTATACGACGACTGCGGAATCGAGGCGAATCCCCCCTGCGCCGCCGCGCCGAACACCGTCTGCAGCACGGGGACGTCGTCACCCAGGTTCAGTGTGAGCTTGGTGCCCTCGGCGCCGCGCAGCTGCGGCTTGGCGATGGTTTTCGTGTGCGTATCGGATTCCAGGAACCGGATCACCGCGGTGGGCACGTTCAGGTAGAAATCGGCCGTGCTCACCCCCTGGCTGATCGTGTTCAGGTTGAATGGAGGGGGGGATTGCGGCGGCCCGGTCGGGGGTGCACTCGTGTTCGGCGGCGCGACCTCCGGCGAGAACATCAGCCCGACGGCATAGGCGTTCAGGTTCAGCCCGAACTGCTTCGCCCGGGCGCGGTTGACCTCCAGGATCTGGATGTCGATGACCACTTCAGCCCGCGGGCGGTCGTTGGCCCTGATGACTCTCTCGACGATATCGGCCACCTGGCGCGTCGACCGGACCGTGATGGTATTGGCCGTCTTGTTCGGCATGATGATCGGCGCGATGGGCTGCTGTGCCACCCGCATCATCGTATTGAGCAGCTGGGCCAGCTCGTTGGCATCCGCATGCGAGACGTAGAACACCCGGATGACGAGCTCCTCGTACTGCTGCCGCTTGTCGGCGCGGTCGTTCACCACGATGATCGTGCGCGGGTTGACCACCTTGTAGAACATCTGGTTGGCGGCCATGATCTGCTGAAGCGCCTCTTCCACCGTAACGTCCTCGAGTTCGACGGTGTAGGCCCGATCCTGGAACTGCTGGTCGTAGGTGATGGTGATGCCGGCGGCATTCCCGATGAAGCTGAGAATGTCGCGGACGCTGGAATTGGTGAAGGTCAGCCGGGGCAGCCGTTCGCGCGTGTTGAGCAGCGGCGCAGGCCCTTGCCGGACCTGATCGCGCAGCGCTTCGATCCGCGGCCGTGGACGCGCGGCTTCGATGCGGTCGCGGATCTGGCGCTCGAGCTCCGCAGCTCTCGACGCGCCAAGACGATTGGTCGGATCGAGTTCCAGCGCCCGCCGGTACGCCAGGAGCGCCGCATCCAGTTGATCCTGCTCCTCGAGCTGACGCGCGCGGCTGATGTGCTCCTGCGCCGCGCTCTGCATCGCCCGCTCGAGCCCGATTTTGAATTCAGGGCTGTCGGGGTTCTCCTGAACGGCACGCGTATAGTGCGCCACGGCGGCGTCCCAGTCCCCCGCCCGGGCCGCCTCCTGGCCGCGCCGGTAGGCACGACCGGCCGCGCACCCGCTCGCGCCGATGAGCGCCGCGAGGACGATGAAAACGACGACTGGCCTCTGCTTCGTCACGCCCACTCCTATTTGCCTGCACATTCCTGCCCGGTCTGCGGCAGTGTGGTACGTCCGCGGCCATCGAGGTGCTCGATGACAACGGATTGCAGCCCGATGCTGATGAGACGGTACCGACCGTCGACGATGCCCCCCTCCTGCGCGTGAGACGTTCGACGCCCCACGGTGCAGTCCACGAACACCGCCACCCGGCTGCCATCCTCCCGATCCAGCTGGCCGATGAATCTGACAGTGATCGGCGGAGGCGGAGGCGGCTGAGGGGGACCTGCCGGCACACCCGGCATCGGCACCACCTCCGGCATCCTCGGGCCTGCCTGAGGAGGAGGGGCCGGCTGGCGCCGCTGTTCGAAGCGGAACGGATTGCGCTCCGTCTCCTCCAGCGGGGGCCGCTCCCCTTCCAGCGCCTCCAGGTTCACGTCCAGGACGGCAGGATCCAGTTGACTCCCCTGCGCCGTCTGCTGTGAGGCCGGGAGATTAGACGTCGGCTGCCCCAGCCCGGCCGAGCCGCCCAGTTGAATCAACAGATAGGCCGCAACCACAGCGAACAGGAAAAGCAGAAGCGGCCGGGCACGGCTCGAGCCCCCGGCAGCCCCGGGCACCTCAGTTGCCATCGACGGCGGTCCGGTAGTAAGTGGCGACCTGGGCGGTCACGTTCAAGCCGCTGCTCTCGGGCGCCTGGGTGACGACCACGCTTTCGAGGACCAGGAACTCCGGAGCGGTCTCCAATACGTGGATGAACCGGCGAATGTTCGCGTACTCGCCGGACAGCATCATCGTCGCCGTGAGCTTGCGCAGCTCACCGCGGTTGTAGGTATCGGGGGACGTGCGCTGGCTGAGGGTTCTGAGCTTTGCCTTTGCTGCAAGCTGTGGCAGGTACGGGTGCAGGACCCGGCGCGCGGCGCTCTGGCTCGAAGGAAGCACGTCGGCGTAGAACCGCTGGAGCTCTTCCTCCGCCTGCCGCTTGCCGGTGACGGTGGCCTGCGCTGCTGTCAGGGCACGTTGGGCCGCATTCAGATCCTGTGTGGCCTGGCCTGCCTGCTGCTGCTCGGTCTCGACCCGCTCGGAGAGCGGCGCCACGACGAGCGCGTACATGGCGGCGTTCAGCACCAATGCGGCGGCAAGGATCCAGATGACCCGCCGGTTCTCCGAGACAATGCGGCGGACGTCGGTCATGGAGCGACGCCTTCCGTTGCAGCCGCCGCTGCTGGCGCTTCCGGTGCTGCCGCTTCCGGCCGAGTGGCCGAACGGGTTGGCGGGCCAGGCGAACCGGTCTCCGCTTCCGGCGGCTCTTCGCCCGACGCGACACCCTCGCCCCCCGTGTACACGGAGCGCACGACCCCGCGAAACAGCCCCTCGTCTGTCCGGTCCTCCTGGACGAGCAGCACATCGTTGAACGCGCCGGTCGCCTCCAGTTCCTCCATGAACTCGCCGATGTCCTCTGTGCGGCGCCCCAGCACGGCCATCTGGATCACCGGCACCGTCCCCTGGAAGGACGGCTGCACCGAGGTGAGCATCACGTCCGGCGGCAGGGTGGCCTCGATGCGGTTGAAGAACTCGGTCCAGGAAAACGTCCGCTGGCCGATCAGCACGTTGGCGGCGCCTGCGGCCTCGGCAAGGCTCTTCAGGCGCACTTGATCGATCCCTGCACGCACGCGCTGGGCCTCGGCCGTCAGCCGCTGCGCTTCCGCACGGTCGTGGTTGATCAGGGCGCTCAGCTCCGTGTTGTGCCGTGACAGGGCCATGATCCGGATGGCGTTGTACGCGGTGAGCAGCCCCACCAGCAGCGCCACGACGAACAGGCCGAAGTGCACCGCGCGCTCGTTGTAGAACGGACGGGTGGAGAGATTGATGCGGAGCATCAGGCCACCTCGGAGGCTGCGGCGCGGACGCGTGCCCCGCGCGAAACCCGCTCCCGCAGAAGGATGCCGATGGGCGCGGCCAGGATGTCGCAGAGATCCGGCGACACCGTGATCCTGTCCCGCAGCTCGGCGGCAGGCCTGAAGTCGATCGGTTCGACCGTTGCGCCCATGCGCTCCTCGAGACTCACCCTGAACCGCTCCGTGTCCGCACCAAGAGCGGACAGACCGGCGAGCACCACCCGAGAGAATCCTCCTCCGCCAAGGCGGTCCTCGTGGTACATCGCCGTCTGGTGCACCAGATCCGCCAGCTCCGCCTCACCGGCCGACGAGCGGTTGCGAAAGAACACCACATCGCCGCCGCGGACGACCGCCAGGGTGGCGTAGTCGGATGCGACGTTGACCAGCAGCCAGTCGCCCGGCGACTCGCCGCTCGCGAGTACTGCGTTTATCTGGTTGAAGCTGGCAAGATCGATGAGGCCGGCCTGCACCCCGGCCGCTTCGCAGGCGCGTTCGTAACTCTGCACGATGTCCCGCCGGACCACCGTGACGAGATACTCGCGCCCGCCGCCCGGAAGCTCCACGCCCGCTTCAT
>JACCXG010000133.1 GCA_013697225.1 Acidobacteriota bacterium | reverse complement strand
GTACGGACTCATCTTGTGCCGCTGGTGCAGACCGGACGCCTCGAGCTTCCATGAACGATCGGGCTCCACGAGCACGAGGTCGGCATCGTAGCCCTCGAGGAGGGCACCCTTGCGCGCAATCCGGAATCGACGGGCGGGCGTCGTAGCCAGGAGCTCGCTGATCCGCTCTGCCGCCAGGCCGCGTTCGTGGTGCCCGGCCAGCAGGAGCACCGAAAGCGTCGCCTGCACCCCAGCGAGGCCTCCCCACGCACTGGCGAACGCACACTCCTTCAGCGCCGGGTCAGACGGGGAATGATCCGAGGCGACCATGTCCACGCCCCCGCGAAGCAGTTCGTTCCAGAGCGAGTCCCGCTCGGCAGCGGAGCGGAGGGGAGGTGCACATTTGGCGACAGCCCCGAGCCGCTCGACGTCCTCGTCGGTAAAGAACAGGTAGTGCGGGCAGGTCTCCACGGAAACGTCCACGCCCCTGCCCTTCGCCTCAACCGCCATGGCCACCGCGCGACCGGAACTGAGGTGGACGAGGTGCAGGGCGACTCCCGTCTCGGCCGCGAACAGGAGCGCCCTCTGCACTGCCTCGATCTCCGCGAGCACAGGACGGGATTGCAGAAACTCGCGGACGGTCCCGCCGGGCAGGCGCGCCGCGAGTCCGCGCGTCAACTCCTCGCTCTCGGCATGGACCGCCACCGGCAGCCCCAGACGTGCCGCCTCCCTCATCCCCTCCAGCAGCGTCACATCGTCTGCGCGGGGGAACTCCTGGAGGCCGGAATCGCACATGAAGGCCTTGAACCCGACCGCTCCACGCGCGGCGAGCTCCTCCAGCCGGCCGACTCCGCCGGGGACCAGGCCGCCCCAGAGTCCGAAGTCGGCAATCGACGCGGCTTCGAGTGCCTCGCGTTTGGCATCGAACGCGCTCGCATCGACAGTGCACGGCGTCGAGTTGAGCGGCATATCGAAGAACGTCGTCCCCCCACCGGCCGCGAGCGCCCGGCTGCCGGTCGCCGCCCCTTCCCAGGCGGTGCGCCCGGGTTCGTTGAAGTGCAGGTGCACATCGATCACCCCAGGCAGCACGAGCAGACCGCGAGCATCGACCTCCTCCCGCCCGGTGGGCAGGTCGGGACCGATAGCCTCAATCACCCCGCCCTCGATGGCGAGGTCGCTGGACCCGGTGGCTCCGGGGCGCACGATGGTCCCACCGCGAACGACGGTATCGGTCATGAGCGCGCGAGCTCGCCCAGAAAGAATCGCCCTGCCTCGAGCGCAGCGGCAACGTCCCCCTCGATGACCGTTTCGTCAGGATGGTGGCTGAGACCGCCGGGGGAGCGCAGGAACAGCATTGCGGCCGGCATGATGGACGCCATGATCATGGCGTCATGCCCGGCGCCGCTCGAGAGACGATGGACGGGAATGCCGGCGAGTGTTACGGCACGCTCGAGCGTTGCGGTGAGTGAGGAGTCCATCTGAACCCCTTCCTGGTCGAGGCGTTCCGTCCACGTCAGCCGGATGTGACGCCGCTCGGCGATCCCGCGTGCGGCAGCAGACAAGGTTTCCACTGCGCTGCGGCGCACGGCGTCATCTGCATGACGGACGTCGAGCGTCGCGGAGCATCGCCCGGGAATGACGTTTGCGGCACCGGGCGTGACCTCGAGGCCGCCAACAGTTGCCACCAGGCCGGGTGTGTTGAACGCGTGGCGCTCGACAGCCGTAATCCACTCGGCGGCGGCAGCGAGCGTGTCGCGGCGATCCGCCATAGGGGTCGTTCCGGCGTGCCCTGCGGCGCCGGTGAATACCGCCTCGGCGCGTGACTGTCCCACGATGCACTCGACGATGCCAAGTGGCAGACCCAGCCGTTCGAGGACGGGGCCCTGCTCGATGTGGAACTCGAGGTAGCCGACAAGGGATCCACGTGCGGCGGCGTCCGGAAGGGTGGCGGGGTCGAGGCCGAAAGCACGGATCGCGTCAGCGACACTCCGGCCGTCGCGGTCGCGACGTGACAGGAGATCCTCGTCCACGGTGCCAGCCACGGCACGGCTGCCAATGAATGGCACGCCGAAGCGCACACCTTCCTCTTCTGAGAAACCAACCACCTCGATGGCATAGGGGAGACGGCTTCCCTCGAGCGCCTCGAGCAGCCCGATGCCGAGCACCACGCCGAGGACGCCGTCGAACGCCCCCGCGCGTGGAACGGAGTCGAGGTGCGAGCCGATGATGAGCCGCGGGGCATCCGGAGATGCGCTGAGCGCCGGGTACACGCCGCGCAGGTTGCCCGCCGCGTCCACACGGACCTCCATGCGGAGGCCGGTCATCCAGGACGACAGCAAGGCGTGGACCTCACGCATTGGTCCGCAGAGGAAGGTTCGGGTCGTAACCCCCGGCTCTTCCGAGAAGGCGGCAAGCTCGCGGCAGCGGCGCACGACGACCTCGGCTGCGGAGGTCACGAAGGCACTCGAACGCGCGCCGGCATCACGATCCCCTGTAGGTGGT
>JACCXG010000113.1 GCA_013697225.1 Acidobacteriota bacterium | reverse complement strand
TCGAGAGAGACGGATGCCGAGGGGGCAATCGCCCATCCGGCTGCTGCGCCGGCCAGCGCATGTCCCAGTGGTGAGGGCATGCTGTTACCATCCCACAACTCGAGCCGCAGGAACTCCCCGAGCCGATGGCAGACGCCAGCAGCCGCAAAGCGGCGAGCGCAGATTCCGCGAACTTCGCCCCGGCGGACCGATGCGATTCCCGCGATCCCCACGCGGGCGAGGCGAAAGTCGGCGAGATTCGTAACTGTCTGCAGAGGATAGGTTTATCGGTATTGAGTTTACATTTTCGCGCTTGACTTTCACCCCGGCACGTATCTATCATTCCCTCGCTCCAGCACCACGGCGCCGGCGTGACCTCCCTTGTCACCCCCACGTCGAATACTGGGGACGTGACCGCGGCGGACCGTCCGCCGGGCGCCACGAATCAACGGACAGCAGACCTGTCAGGAGCGTTATGCCGCCAGCAGAAGACCGGAACGACCGCGAGCGTGCCAGGGCCGTCGAGATGGCCGTGGGACAGATCGAGAAGCAGTTTGGCAAGGGCGCCATCATGCGCCTGGGTCAGAAGGACGCCGTCACCGCAATTCCTGCCATCTCCACCGGCTCGGTCAGCCTCGACTACGCCCTGGGGATCGGAGGTGTCCCGCGCGGCCGGGTGACCGAGATCTTCGGCCCGGAATCCTCCGGCAAGACGACGCTGGCGCTGCAGATCATTGCGGAAGCGCAGAAACTCGGGGGCATGGCGGCTTTTGTCGACGCCGAGCACGCGCTCGACGCGCAGTACGCCAGGAAGCTCGGGGTGGATCTCGACAATCTGCTCGTCTCTCAGCCTGACAACGGCGAGCAGGCGCTCGAGATCGTCGAGGTCCTCGTCCGATCGGGCGGCGTCGACGTGGTCGTGGTCGACTCGGTTGCCGCGCTCGTTCCACGCGCCGAGATCGACGGGGAGATGGGAGAGGCGCAAATGGGTTTACAGGCGCGCCTCATGTCGCAGGCGCTCCGCAAGCTCACCGGCGTGGTTTCGAAGTCCAAGACCAGCCTGATTTTCATTAATCAGCTGCGCGAGAAGATCGGCGTGATGTTCGGCAACCCTGAAACGACGACCGGCGGCCGGGCATTGAAGTTCTATGCCTCCGTGCGGATCGACATCCGCCGGATTGGCGCCATCAAGGATGGCGACGTGGTCGTCGGCGGGCGCACCCGTGTAAAGGTGGTGAAGAACAAGGTCGCTCCCCCCTTCCGGGAAGCGGAGTTCGACGTCATGTACGGCGAGGGCATCTCACGGGAAGGCGATCTGCTCGACCTTGCGGTCGATCGCAAGATCGTCGAGAAGAGCGGTACATGGTTCGCCTTCAGCGGTGAGCGGCTCGGGCAGGGGCGGGAGAACGTCAAGCAGTTCCTCCGAGAGAACCCGGCCATCTTCAAGGTCATCGAAGCGCGGGTGCGTGCGGAGCTCGGGCTGGGTGTACTCGAGCCGGCAGCCGTCTAGCACTCAATCCTCCCGGCGCGCGGACCCGTAACGCGCGCCGGCACTCCTCCCTCCTTGTGATTCCGGCAACCCCGCTGCTATGATGTGGGTTCTGCCTAGCGCATCCGTCGCGTGCCGAGGTAGCTCAGTCGGTAGAGCACAGCACTGAAAATGCTGGTGTCACTGGTTCGATTCCAGTCCTCGGCACCATTCCTGCCTCCTCAACATCACACCCCGCCTGAGTGTCCGAACTTCCACAGTTGCAGACCGAGCGGAGCACACGCCTCGGGCCGGTCGAGCGGCTGAGGCCCGGGCCGGGTCTCGCGGCAGCACTGAACGAACTTCGACATTTCTGACCATGGATCCGGGACGCATTGCCGAACTGCTCAGCGACTGGGGGTATCCGGCCTTTCTGGTGCTGCTGTGCGCAACGGGTGTTGGTTCGCCTCTTCCTGAGGACCTCCTGCTGCTCTCGGGCGGCTACCTGATTTCGGCAGGCGTCTTCTCATGGAAAGCTACGCTGCCGCTGGCAATTACCGGGGTTGTCGCCAGCGATCTGATGCTCTATGGGTTCGGCCACCGGATGCGGACGCAGAAGCTGACGGGCTGGGCCGAGCGCATCATCCCGATGAAGCGGCTTCAGCAATCCGCCCCATGGTTCGCAAAGGCGGGGGCGGCGGCGGTCCTGCTCGCGCGACTCGTTCCCGGGACCCGTGCGATCGTCTTCATCAGTGCGGGGCTGCAGGGGATCCCCCCGGCGCTGTTCATTGCTTTCGATGTTGCCGGCGCCCTCATCTGGGTGCCGCTGCTGCTCTGGGTCGGCACCGCGATCGGGGACGAGATTGGCGGCCTCAGCACGCTGCTGGCCGGCGTCTCCCGCGCAGCGTTCTGGCTCGCGCTCGCGGCCATCCTGCTGCTGATAGCCTGGCGCTTCTGGCGCACGGAGGAGTCGAAGCTCTGAAGAATTGCCAGGATTGCCAAAAGTGCCAAAGTGCCGCGAGATGGCGCTCGCAGTTCCGAGGCTTTAGCCTGGCGCCTCTGTGGCTTTCTTAGGACTCATAGCACTTGGCATTTGGGCAGTCCCGTCACTCTTTCCTATTCCTGGCAATCATGGCAATTTTGGCAATGCCGTTTCATTCCCGCGTCCAGTAGTAGGCCCGTCCCTGCGACCAGTTGATCGCGAAGATCAACTCTCCGTCCCGTGACTCGTAGGTGCGCAGCCCGGTCGCGGCAATGCGCTCCTGATCCAGCTCCCGGCGGAGCAGTACCGGCCACCACTCGATACGGCGCGGCGGGTTCGCCTGCAGTCCGGCAAACGGACGTTCGGCTCCGATGAGCCCGCGCATGGCGTGATCCTCATCAGGGGGAAAGTTGAAGAGTCCCCAACGGCG
>JACCXG010000093.1 GCA_013697225.1 Acidobacteriota bacterium | reverse complement strand
GACGATCAGGAGGCCCGGAGTGTAAACCTTGTGGTCCCGGGCGCTGAAGGCGAGGCAGGACCGCCGCCGGAGCCCGGCCGCCGGACGACGCGGTCGCCGTCCGAGACACGGCTGCCCTGGACCTTGGTCGTGACGTCGGGGGACTCCCCCGCGCTGGCGGCCGACCTGAACAGTCGTCGTCAACTGCTCACCTCCGGCCTCATGGCCCTCGCGCTGTTTCTGACCGGCGGCAGCTACCTGCTGTGGCGCGTGGTCCAGCGGGAACTCGCCGTGGCTCGCCTGCAGACCGACTTCGTCGCGGCCGTGTCGCACGAGTTCCGTACACCCCTGACGTCGCTGCGTCACATCACAGAGCTGCTGCAGGAGAGCGACGACTTGTCGCCCGCGCGGCGCCAGTCCTTCTACGAGCTGCTCGGAAGCAGCACCGAGCGTCTGCACCGCCTGGTGGAATCACTGCTGGATTTTTCGCACATTGAGCATGGCGGGAAGCGCTGGGAACTCCGCGAACTCGATGCACGGGATCTGGTGGCCCGGGTCGTGGCCGATTTCAGGAAAGAACACCCCGGTCTCACTCTGGCGCTCCAGATGGAGTGGCCCGACGTCGAGATGGTTCATGGGGATCCCGGTGCGCTTGGGAACGCTCTCTGGAATCTGCTGGACAACGCCGTCAAGTACTCCCCTGACCGAGGGACCATTTGCGTGTCCGTCGGGCGGGTCTCGGGAGGCGTGGCCCTGGCGGTGCGCGACCATGGGCTTGGCATCCCGGCAGACGAACGGAAGGCGGTGTTCGCGAAATTCGTGCGCGGCCGGAAGGCGCTGGGGCTCGGGATCAGAGGGACCGGCCTCGGGCTCGCCATGGTCTCTCAGATCGTTGAGGCGCACGGCGGCCGAATCACGCTCGAGACAGAGGAAGGGGAGGGGAGCACCTTCACGATTGTCCTGCCAGCCCTGGCGGCCGATCTCCGGTCCGCGGTCGCCACTCCAACGCGATCTCCTGCGCATGCCCAGAATCCTGATCGTTGAGGACGAGCCGGGAATCGTCCTCAGCCTGGAGGAGGACCTTCGGCGACAGGGGTACGAAACCGCCGTCGCTACTGATGGCGACCAGGGCATTGCCCTTGGGACCGAGCGGCAGTGGGATCACATCCTGCTCGATTTGATGCTGCCGAAGGTGGACGGGTTCGACGTCTGCGCCGCGCTGCGGCGCGCCGGGATCACGACGCCAATCATCCTGCTCACCGCGCGGTCACAGGAAGCGGAGAAGATACTCGGCCTCGACGCGGGGGCAGACGACTACATGACGAAACCGTTCAGCCTGCGGGAGCTGCGGGCCCGGATTCGTGCGCAGCTGCGCCGCGGATCGGGTGCTGGCGAGCGGGTCGTCAGATTCGGCGACTGCGAGGTGGATCTGAATCGCGCCGAGCTCCGCCGCAGCGGCGAGCGAGTGGATCTGACGGCACAGGAGTTCCGGTTGCTCGAGGTGTTTCTCCGGAACGTGGGAAGGGTGATGAACCGTGAGCAGTTGCTCGATGCGGCGTGGGGCCCGGCCCTGGCGATCACCGACCGCGCCGTCGACACGCACGTATTCAACCTGCGAAAGAAAATCGAGCCGGTTCCTGCCGAGCCCAGATATCTGATCGGCGTACGAGGGCTGGGGTATCGGTTCGAACGCGGGGAATGAGGTGCGGGTGGAGAGTGGTAACTCCCGAGTGGCCAGGACCCGATTCCCAATCCCAGCGGGTGTTCGGGGCAGGGGAATGTCGAATCGAGGAACACCTCCGTCAGTGCAGCCTCGCTGATCTTCTGAGGAGACTCCGGTCTGCGAGTCGGGTGCCTGGCCGTGCGAGTCCTGATGGATTCCGCAGGGTCATGAACTCTTGACCGATTACGAGTGCTGCCCTGACGGGCGGGTGTGACACACCCGTTTGGAGGTTGCAATGCATAGAGGGCTACTGATTACGACGGTGGCGGCGCTGCTGGCTCTCCCGCTGGCGGGAACGTTGCGGGGGCAGCAGGAGAAGGCCGAGGTCGCCCTGCGCGCGGCGATCGAGCAGGAGACCGTTCGCGGGGATCTCAAAGGGGCCATCGAGCAGTACAGGACGATCATCGATCGGCACCGGGACAACCGTGCGGTGACCGTGCAGGCGCTGCTGCGGATGGCGGAGTGCTACTCGAGGTTAGGGGACGCGGAGGCGGCGGCCACTCACGGCAAGATCTCGCCTGACGGCCGATACCTTTCGTACGAAACCGAAGACCTGTATGTGCACGATTTTTCGACAAGCAGTTCGCGGCAACTGACAAAGACCGGGCCTCGTCCGGTGGAGCACGCAGAGTACCCTGAGGGATCTGCATTCTCCAGGGATAGCCGCCGACTCGCTTACGCCTGGCGAGTCCGCGCGCGGGGCATCTACCAGATTCGCGTCGTCGACGTCTCCGGGTCGGGCATTCCCGACGCCCGAATCCTGCTAGATAGCGACGAGATCACCTGGGCCTGCCCCTATGACTGGACCCCCGATGGAAAGTGGATAGCAGTGCTGGTGCGCCGGAAAGATCATACGGCCCAAATCGCGATGCTTTCGACTGAGAACGGTGCTCTGCGTGTCCTGAAGTCGACGGACTGGCGTGGGGTTTCGAATTTGGCTCTGTCCCCGGACGGCAGCCAGCTGGCTTTCGACATGAGCGATGGTGACGCGAGATCCCGGGACCTGTTCCTGTTGAGCACCAGTGCAGCGCGTGAGGTCCCTCTCGTTGCGTCCCGAAGCGATGAGACGCTGGTGGGTTGGTCAACAGACGGAAAACAGGTTCTCTTCTTGGGCAATCGCGCAGGAGCACCGGATCTCTGGTCTGTTGAGATCCACGACGGAAGCGCCAAGGGTGAGCCAGTGCTGCTCAAGCGCGATGCTGGCCGGTTCTGGCCGTTAGGTGTGACCGAGACGGGCGCACTGTATGGAGCGACGTTTTCACCTCCGTTTGGTGGACGATTGAAGCTCCTGTCGCTCGATCCTGCTATGACCGACCCCTCCTCTCCGCGGGTTCTCGATGAGTTCGTTGGGCCTGGCAATGACCTTCGCTGGTCGCACAGCGGGAGCATGCTGGCGGCGGCCTCCCAGTGGATAGGCACGCGGCCTCTGACGCCGCGGTACACCGAACTTCTCGCCCTCCGCCTGGTCGTGCGCGATCTCTCCGGCGTGGCGCGCGAGCTGCAGACCCCGCTCGAGTACATCAACAATCTCGAGTGGGCTCCCGACGACGAATCACTGCTCGTCGCAGGGGCTGATTTGCAGGGCAGGCGCGGGGTCTTCCGTGTCGATGTGAGCACCGGGACTACTACGGTCATTGTTCGCGTGGAACCGGATGAACAGGCCATCCTGGTTGCACCATTCCCGCAAACCGGAGACAACCTGTACTACCGTCGGATTCGTATTGCTGGCCAGACGGCGAAGCTCGTTGCCCACAACTTACGAACGGGTGAGGAGGTCGAAATCCTCCCCTACGGTCCGCGTGACCAGATCACCGTGCTCGGCGTGACTGACACCGCACTTCTGACCATCGAGAGCGACGCAGCAGGCATGGCAGAGGCCCTCGTGCTCTCGG
>JACCXG010000092.1 GCA_013697225.1 Acidobacteriota bacterium | reverse complement strand
CCGAACGGCTGGAGATCCCGCTCGAGGGCTTCGGCCAGCGCCGCCGCCTCCGCGCGTGTAGTGACGGCAGGCGCCTCGATCAGGAAGTAGCGGTACCCCTCGTGACCAGGGAAGAGCCTGACGAACTGTTCCTCGCCCATGATCAGCTCCCCCTGCAGCACGCTGTCGCGGAGCGCTCCGACGAATCGCAGCGTCAGCGGACGGGCGGCGCCGACATCGATCGACATCGTATCCCCCAGAGAGGCATGGAGGACGTACTGCAGCGAGGTGGCATCGGCGATGACCGGCACCGCTCCGTCGTCGAACGTCCGCTGCAGCAGCAGCCAGGGGTTCGCGCGCTCCTCATCTGTCCCGGCAAGGGATCCGCCGAACGTGAACCTTCGACTTTCAATGAAGGACCGCTCCGGCGCGACGATTCTTGGATTGGACGGGCGGTACAAGTTGAGGCAGCTGGCATCCTCCCCCGGACGAAGCCGGAACCTGCTGAATCGTACCGCCTCGAGCTCCGGCGCCTGGATCAGCAGGGCTTCTCGCCCGGCAGGCTCGTTCGGGTTGTGCACGATGGGGACATCAGCTTCGGCCAGAAGCGCGTACCCGCCAGTCCCCGACTGCGGATCCGCAGAGAAGTCTCCCTCGCCGCGCCTGAACGCGTCCACCGAGACGATGATGAAGGCAGCTGACGCGACAAGCGCCGCCGAGAGCACGCTGCGGCCGGGGCGGAACGAGGCGCTTCGAAAACCAAGGCGCGAAACGGCCCAGGCCCCGCGCCCGGTAATCGCCCGCTGATCCCGCGAGCGCAGCCAGGACGACAGAAAGAGCAGAAAAGCGGTCAACAGCGCCGCGCCGCCGCCGAAGAACGCGCCGGCCTGTGCTTCCTGCACTGCAAATCCCACGGCAAGCAGCGCAAGACCTGCAAGCGCAATCAGCCCGGCCGCACGGACCGAACGCCTGGCGCCTCGCCCCGCCAGGCCTGCCGGATCTTCGAGGGAATGCGCCCCGAGCAGCGCGCGCGGCGACCGCTTTGCCACGGCCCGGAGCGACAGCAGCACGCACAGGAGCGCGGCGGCAATCCCTCCGGCGGCACCAAGCACAAGGCTCAGCGGAGAGATGTGGACGCTCAGGAGCGTCGTACCCACCGCGCCCACCCACCACGTCGTCAGCCCATGGACGATCACGTGGGCGTACCCGATCGCCACCGCGATGCCGAGCAGGCTGCCTGCGAGCGCCAGGACCGCAGCTTCCGACAGGAACATCCGGCGCACGTGCGCCGATGTGTACCCCGAGGCCCGCAGGATGCCAATCTGCCGCAGCCGCCCTTCCACACCCAGCCGGAAGAAAAGGACCGTGAGAAGCAGCGCGGATACGACGATGAAGAAGCTGAAGTACGTGAAATACTCGGCGAAGTTTGTCGCGCCCGCCGAGGCCTCGAGAGCGAGGCGGCGGGACGGGATGAGCACCAGCCCCTCGCCCGAGGGATCAAGGGTCTCCTGCAGCCGGCGCTGGAGCGCGGCCGAGACCTGAGTCGGATCGGAGCCCTCGGGAACCGCAAGCCTCAGGCTCGTGAGCCGCCCGTATCTCGTGGACCAGAGGTCGCGGGCACGGTCGTAGGGAAGAAAGGCCTTGGGGGTGGTCCGGTAATCGTCCCAGTAGCGCTCGTCCTGCGGACGGATGCGTGAGAGATCCAGAGGAAACGGCGGGTCCCAGTCTCCCAGGCTCTCGGCGCCTGTAATGCCCGGGTACTCCGGCGCCAGACGGGGGTCCCCGGCAAGGCCGGCGATCGGCACGACTCCGGTCACCGTGAATCGGGCCGTCGAGGTGCGCAAGCCGGCGGCGGCATCCCAGAGGTAGTAATCGATCTCGGCAGCGTCTCCGGCGGACGCACCCAGCTCCCGGGCCGCCCATTCGTTGAGTACCAGCCCGTCAGAGCCTGGCCCGGGGGTGGAGCCGGCGGACCCTTGCGGCGTATCCCCGGCGAGCCGATCCAACGGCACTCCTGTGACCAGGGAGTACGGCACTTCGCGGCCACCTATGCGAATGGCATTCGCAAGGTAAGTGAACACCGGCACCGGCGTCAGGCCGGATGCTTCCGCTGCCGCCCGCGCGGCCGCTTCGAGGCCCTCGCTGACAACGCCGCTCGCACTTTCAACGATCAGCGTCGCGGCGTCGGGCGCGACGCTGACCTTGACCCCCAGGTCTTCGAGCGTGACCCCCTCTCGGAACGCCAGATCCGCGTCCGAATCGGTCACGCCGTCGGCCAGCAGAATCGTGTTCACTCCGCCAGGCACGCCAAGGTCGCGCTGCAGCCGCTGGAGTGGCACGAACACGGCCCTGACCTCGGACTGCTGTGGCTGCAGGGCGAACTCCCCGAGCTCCTCCCGCCCGAGCGCACCGGCGACGGTGAGGCGCACCGTGCGGGCCATGTCTTCCTTCTGCGCGAAGAGCGACTCCAGCGGAATCTCCGAGGGGCGCTGCAGCCGGGTCAGGAGCACGTCCCCTTCAGCCGCCGTCAGCTCCGCCGCCAACGCGGGGGACACATACACGCCCTCTCGCGGCTCGACTCCGTGGAACCTCCAGAACCGCTCGTCCACACCGTAGACCAGGACGCCGGAGGCCCGCCGCCTGGATGATTCGTGGGTCACGGCGCCGCCAACGGCAATGAGCGGCACCGTGTCGGCGGAGGCGCGAGCACTCAGCTCGGTTGAGAGCGCTTCCCGGAAGTAGCCGGTCGAGGAGACGGCATGCCCCGTACGGCCCAGCCGCAACACCGCCAGGTCCCGGAGGCTGCCACGCACGGAGTCGCCGACGAGCAGCGCGCCCCCAAGCACTCCCACGGCAGCCGCCACGCCCAGGCAGACCGCAAGGTTCGTGCGCCAGTGATACAAGGCGCTGCGGATCACGAGTCGTGTGATCGACACCCGCCTACGCCTCCTGCCTGACGAGCGTGCCGCCCGTCATCTCGTATCGGACGGGAAACTTCCCCGCAAGAGCGGCACTGTGGGTCACCACGATCAGAATGGTCTGGCGGGCAGCGTGAAGCTCGAGGAGAAGATCCGCCACCGTGTCAGCGGAGCCGCGATCGAGGTTCCCCGTCGGCTCGTCGCACAGCAGCAGTACCGGGTTCCGGATCAGTGCCCGCGCCAGCGCGGCACGCTGTTTCTCCCCTCCTGACAGCTCCGCCGGCCGGTGTTCCAGGCGATCGCAGAGGCCGACCTGCTCGAGCAACGCGCGCGCCCGGGCCTCGTCCTCCCTGCCCGCACGCTCGGCCGCAGGCGCCACCAGCGTCGGCGAGAGGACGTTCTCGAGCACCGAGCACTGCGGCAGCAGAGAGTGATCCTGGAACACGAACCCGATGTGACGGTTCCGGAACGCCGCCTGTGCCGCTTCGTCAAGGCCAAACGGATCGGCGCCGTCGAGGCTCACCGATCCGGATGACGGGGTGTCGAGTGCGCCAAGGATGTAGAGGAGCGTGCTCTTTCCGCTGCCGGACGGGCCCATGATCGCGATGGCCGCGCCCCGCTCCAGCGAGAGCGACACGTCGGTGAGAATCCGGAGATCGCCCCGTGGCGTCGCATAGCTCTTCGAGACGCGATCGGCTATCAGCACCGTGTCAGCCCGTTCTGATAACCCGCCGGTAGACGTCTTCCACGCCTTCGGCCATGCGCCCGACATCGTAGTGCTCGCGCACGCCGGCCGCTCCGGCTGCGCCGAGGGTCATCGCCCGCTCCGGATCCTGCCAGAGCTGAAGATAGCCCGCCGCGAGCGCCTTCGGGTCATCCGCGTCCACGATCAGCCCTCCGCCGGTGTTGCTGACGATCTCCGGAAAGGCGCCCCTGCGGGGCTGGACCACTGGAATCCCGTTCGCCAGTGCCTCCAGGAGGAACATCCCCTTCGGCTCCTCGTACGTCGTCGGTACTGAGAAGAGGTCCAGGCTCTGGAGGAAGGCGGTCTTCTGGGCCCGGTCCACCTCGCCCCGGTACTCGAACTCGCGGTCGAGCCCCCAGTCACGCATCTGCCGCCTGATCTTGTCCAGATACCCCTGGTGCTCGGGGGCGAGGTAGCCGGCGGCCAGCAGCCTGGACGGGCCGATTCCAGGAGTGGCTCGAAGCGCCCGATAGGCCTCGCAGAGCACGTGCAGCCCCTTCTCCGGCGCAATCCGGGCGAGATACCCGATTGTGAACGTTGGGTTGCGTCTCGGCGGCCGGGGATGGAATCCCTCCATGTTGATGCCGAGCGGCACGACGTGCATCTTCTCGAGCGGGATCCCGAGATAGCCAGGCATGTAATCCAGATAGTACTGGCTCACGGGCATGAAGGCATCGACATGGCGAGCGGCCGCGCGAATCAATGCGAGAGCCTCCTGCCTGTGTGCAGCCTGGAGCCCGTCGAGAAACAGGTCCTCTCCCTGTAACGTGCAGCAGATCGGCGCACCGAGCTCGCGGCGCAAGGGCTCCGCCAGCCCGAGCAGGAGCGCGTACGGCAGGTTGATCACGTCGAACGCCGGCTCCCCGCGCAGCCAGTCGAGGAGCTTCCCGATCTCCTTCGCCTGGAATCCTCCCTCCCCCCGCAGCATCGAGACGGTCATCTCGCCGAGGCTCTTCGGATCGACCTTGATCTGCCGCTTCGAAGCCAGGCGGATCACCCACGGCGCATCCCAGATGCGATCGAACACGCGCGGGGAACGCCTGAACAGGGGCACCTGCTGTTCGAGAAACACGCTGATCCCGCCGAAGAACACCTGCGACTGGCTCACATTGCGTTCGTCGGTCCGGGTGGGCGTGTAGACCGGCGTCAGCACGACGTCGTGGCCGCGGGCGAGGAGGGCCGAGGCCAGCGCGTTGTCGCGCAGGCAGCTGCCGCAGTACATCGTCCCGGCGCCGCCGGTGAAGGAGAGAACTCTCACGCGCCCGCAGCCGCGGCGGAGATCGGGTCAGCAGTCTGCTGGAACGATCGCCGCGCGTACAGGTGTTCGAACAGGTTGCCTTCGTGAGGCTGGTCCCAGCTGATCTGGTTCGTCGGAATGGCGCCGATGTTGAGCCGGTCGACGAATGACGAGCGGAGCAGCCGGTCGCACAGACGCTGATCCCGCGTGAGCGCCGTCACGACGAGCGTCTTTCCCATCGGCTCGGGCACGCGCGCCATCGCCTCGGGGGTGATGGGGACGACCGCGGCGTAAGGAAACAGGAACTCCCGGTTCGCCAGCGGATGATCCGGTCCGTCGCACAGCACGAGGGTGGGCTGCAGGTACGTGCAGCCTTCGAACGCGGCCAGCCGCGGGGTGCCACGATGGTGCAGCGTCATCTCACGAGCGCCGGGCGTCTGGAGCCCGCTGTCGATTTGCGCCGAGATCCGCTCGGCCACGCGGGGGTCCGCAAACGGCGCCAGCGTGGCGCGCTCGTCGGTGGCGGCGCGCGGGAGGATCGTTGCGAGCCGCGCGGCAACCGCATCAGCCACCCGCTCCGCGTGTGAGGCGGCAACCCAGATTCCTGACGCGTTCACGCAGGACCGCCCGCCGTTGTCCGCGATCGAGGCGGCCATCAGATCGACGTGCGCCTCCCAGCGGCTGTCCTCCAGCAGGTCGTCGCCAATGAGGATCTTCGTATAGCCAGGTCCGTGCAGCTCGACCCGGGGATCCCCTTCCCAGCCGCCGACGGCTGACACGTCGCCAAAGAACATGCTGCGGCCTGTGCGGCGGAGCACCTCGCCGGCCCCGGCATGATCGGCCGGGTAATAGCTGAAAGCCTCGGGCGGGCATCCCGCCTTCATGAACGCCTGCGCAATCCGGAAGGGGGTCCAGGGCTCGGCGCTCCCCGGCTTCAACACGAGCGGCATCTTGAGGGCGATGGCCGGGACCCAGAGCGAATGCACGCCTGGGGAGTTGCTGGGCAGCACCACGCCGAGGGCCTGCGTGCGCGGATAGAAGCTGATCGCATGGCCGGCGTGCTCCCCGTGCCCCGTATCGAGCACCGAGAGGTCCAGTCCACGCGTGAGCCCGCGCAGCACCGTGCGCATCTCGCGCATGACCCCGGCGACCCGCTGCACGTTCCGGCGGACGAGGGCGTGCGGCATTCCGGTGGTGGCCGAGAGCTGCAGGACGTAGTCGTCCGGAGACTGATCGGCATCCCCGAGCGGCAGCGTGGCGTTCAGAAAATGGTCCGCGGCTTCCGTGCACATGGCGATCAGGCGGTCGAAGGGAATACGCGCCAGCGTCTCGCGGGCCGCCTCCTGGCGCTCGGGCAGGAGGTCGCGGCGGATGAGCCCTCCGTTCGCCTGGCTGACCTCGACGAACGGCTCGCGCGTCCGGTGGTGCAGGACGGTGACCACGTCCAGACTGGTGTAAGGGACGCCGTGGCGGAGGATCGGTAGATGAATCATGACCTGGAGATCGACAGTCCGGAGATCAGTACACGCCCTCGACGACCGTGGTGCCGAAGCGCGAGAACGGCCGAACGTTCCTCACACCGTCCCACGGATAGCGGGTGGAGGGGGGCTCGCGTTCCGCCTCGTCGCGCTCGAGGAAGCGCGGCATGAAGAACTCTTTCGTCAGCGTCGTGAGCCGCACGCGCCCCGTACCGCCGTAATCCACGAGCCTGTCCGGCCCGTCCGGGTGGACCACCTCGATCATGGCGCGCGGATGCGGCGGGTAGTAGATGACCGCGTAATTGTCCGCCGGATCGGCCGGTTTGTGCGTGGCCAGCCCCATCAAGGTGTTGCCGTAAGTCGGCGCGAAGTACACGCCGTCCAGCAGTTCCTCGACGGCAAAGCGGTGGAACTGCGGCGTCATCTCCGTGCCGCCGCAGAATACCCCCGTGATGCCCATCTTCTTCAGCGACACGCGTTCGCACAGTGCTTCGAGCAGCTTGGGTGTGGTGAACAGGCACTGGATGTTGTCGTGCGCGCGCAGAAGCGTGAGTGCCTGATCGATGACGTGGCGCTTGTACGCCTCCATCTGATCCATCTGCCGGGCCTTGATCAGCTTGATGACCCAGCGTGGATCGAGATCGACCATGAAGCAGATGCCCCCTCGATGCTGGGCGAGGTGCTCGATCGCCAGCCGCAGCCGCCTGGGGCCGCTCGGCCCTACCATCAACCAGTCCGATCCTTTTGGGAACGCCTCGTCTGGCAGGGTGTCGCTGAAGTTGGAGTAGTCGATCCGGAAGTCCTCCCATGCGATCCGCGACTTGGGAACGCCGGTGCTCCCGCCGGTCTCGAAGACATGGATCGGCTTGTCGGCATACGCCTTCGGCACCCACCGCCGCACGGGACCGCCACGCAGCCACTCGTCTTCGAAGAACCCGAACCTGTCGAGATCCGCGTAGCCGTTGACATCCTTCAGCGGATCGAAGTCGAACGCTTTCGCCCGCTCGAGCCAGAAGGGGCAGCCGGTTGCAGGATCGAAGTGCCACCGGACGATCTCCCGCACGTGCGCATCGAGGCGCTCGCTGGCCGCTTCGACAGCTGCAGGATCGACGTGGGGGGCGGTCACGACTGAATCGCGCATATGAGGAGAATAGTATCAAGTCGCCACGGCCGGTGACGTC
>JACCXG010000086.1 GCA_013697225.1 Acidobacteriota bacterium | reverse complement strand
TTCCTCACGGACACCCCCCAGGTATCGGACCAGATCGTGAAGCGCGTCGAGCACGATCCGCTCGCGCCGGCGCGCGATCAGCTGTGCCGCCACACCGGGCGGGAAGCAGATCTCGTATTCCTTCTCGCGGCTGTCCATCGGGAGGATGGAATGCCGCATGCCCCAGGTCCATTTCTCGCGCAACATCTCCGCGATGACTTCCGTCTTGCGGCCGAAGGTGATCTGGGCTGCGGACATCTCCGGCGTCATGACGGCCACGAGGTCGTCAGGGCCGAGCACGCGGTCCATCAGGTGGATGAGGGGTTCCTTGATGCGATGACCTCCCTCCACCGCCACGTGGGGGACATCCAGGAAGAACACGAAAACCCTGTTGCGGGGGCTGGCCGCCATCGTCTCACCCCCGGCGACCGAGTCTGCCTCGACACGCAAGGACTGCGGGCCGGCAGGGCTGATGACGATGTGCTCGAAGGCCTGGATCTCCTGCCGGGCGCCATTCTCGAGTACCTCGAACTCCTCGGCGCGGAGATCCTGGACGGGCTGTCCGCCTCGTGTCGGGTAGACGTCCACCCGAACGTAGTTTGCCTCCGTCCGGAATCGCGGGGGCTGCGCGGCCTGCTCTGAGGGCGGGGACGGTGCGGGCGCTGCCGGCTCCTGGGCGGAGACGACTGTGAGGGCGAGGGCTGCCGCCAGCACGATCCGGACGTTGTTGCGGGAAGAGTGCGCAAAGATTCCCACAGGCCTCCTCGTGGTCAGACGCGGATTCCGCTGGCGCTCAGTAGTGTACCCCAGCGTGCGTACCGGCGTCCCGGGGGCTCTGTCAGCCTGGGCCTCGAGCCCTGCGGCGTCGCTGCACGTTTTTCCGCCCCCAGCCTCCATGCGCGGTCCGCGGGTTACAGCTCGAGGCGACGCAGCCGCAGCGCATTGGCGATCACCGACACCGAGCTGAACGTCATCGCGGCGCTTGCCCAGATCGGGCTGATCAGCACACCGAGCAGCGGATACAGCACCCCCGCCGCCACCGGGACCCCGACCGCGTTATAGATGAAGGCCAGGAACAGGTTTTGCCGGATGTTCTTCATCGTCGCGCGGCTCAGGCGGCGGGCACGGACGAGCCCGCGGAGATCTCCCTTGACCAGCGTGATCCCCGCGCTCTCCATGGCCACATCGGTGCCGGAACCCATGGCAATGCCGACGGCTGCCTGTGCGAGCGCCGGCGCGTCGTTGATGCCGTCACCAGCCATTGCCACGACCCGTCCCTGGCGCTGCAGATCCTGGATGGCCGCCCGCTTGGCGTCCGGCAGCACCTCGGCGATCACCTCGTCGATGCCCAGCTGCCGGGCGACCGCGTGCGCCGTCTCCTGGCTGTCGCCCGTGAGCATTACGAGGCGCAGATGCTGACGGCGGAGCTCGGCGATCGCTTCAGCTGTCGATTCCTTGATGGGGTCGGCCACCGCCAGCAGACCCGCAACCTGCCCGTCCACCGCCACGAAGATCACCGTCTGCCCTTCGGATCGGCGGCCGGCAGCCTCGCCGCTCGCGGGGCTCGAATCAATACGCTGCTCCTCCAGCAGCTGCCGGTTGCCCAGGAGCACGTCGTGTCCGTCAACCGAGCCTGAGACACCTCGTCCTGGCAGCGCCTCGAACCGCGAAGGACTCGCGAGTGCGATGCCGCGCTCGCGCGCCCCGTTCACCACAGCGGAAGCCAGCGGGTGCTCGCTTCCCTGCTCGAGGCTTGCCGCATAGCGCAGGAGTGCAGCCTCTGATACCGGCGGAACTGTGGAGACGTGCACGAGGCGAGGACGTCCTTCCGTCAGCGTTCCGGTCTTGTCGAAGACGAGCGTATCGACCTTCTCGAGCCGCTCGAGCGCCTCTGCGTTCCTGACCAGTACACCCGCGGCGGCGCCCCGCCCGGTTCCAACCATGATGGCCATGGGTGTGGCCAGCCCCAGCGCGCAGGGGCACGCGATGATGAGTACCGCGATGGCGCTGACGAGCGCGAACGCGAATCTCGGCTCGGGGCCCACAAGGGCCCACACGACAAAGGCAATCACGGCCACTGCAACCACCGCGGGGACGAAGTAGCCCGAGACGACATCGGCCAGGCGCTGGATGGGAGCGCGGGTGCGCTGCGCCTCTCCAACCATCCGGACGATCTGCGCGAGCAGCGTGTCGCTCCCGACCCGCTCGGCGCGCATCGTGAGGCTGCCCGTGCCGTTGAGGGTCGCGCCGGTGACCCTGCTTCCCTCCTCCTTCTGAACGGGCGCCGGTTCGCCGGTCACCATCGACTCGTCCACCAGACTTCGCCCTTCGACAACGATCCCGTCCACGGGCACACGTTCGCCCGGGCGTACGCGGAGCAGGTCGCCGACGACGACGGTGCTGAGGGGTACGTCCTGCTCCCCTTCGTCACGAATAACCCGTGCGGTATTCGGGGCCATTCCGAGGAGCTGACGGATGGCGGCACTCGTCCGCCCCCTGGCGCGGAGCTCGAGGACCTGCCCAAACAGCACGATCGCGGTGATCACGACAGCCGTGTCGAAATACGGTTCCACGACTCCGTGAATCCTGAACCCCGCTGGAAATAGCTCTGGCGCCAGGGTTGCAACCACGCTGTACACGTATGCCGCGCCAACCCCGAGCGCGATCAGCGTGAACATGTTGGGGGAGCGATTCCGCACAGAGGCCCAGCCGCGTTCCAGGAGCGGCCAGCCCGCCCAGAGCACGACCGGGGTCGCGCAGATCAAACCCACCCAGTTCGACAGCCGCATGTCGATGCGCCCGCCGAGTCCCATGCCCAGCACCATGTCTCCCATGGCGAGCAGGAACACCGGCAGTCCGAGCAGCGCCGCCAGCCAGGTGCGCCGGGTCATGTCGGCGAGCTCCGGGTTAGCCGGTTCCTCCATGGCGATCGTTCTCGGTTCGAGCGCCATGCCGCAGATCGGGCAGGCGCCCGGGGCGCCGCGGACGATCTCGGGGTGCATCGGACAGGTGTATTCGACCCTTGTGACCGGCGCCGCGGGAATGTCAGGTTCCAGGGCCATGCCGCACTTCGGGCATGCACCCGGCGTGTTCTGCCGGACCTCCGGATCCATCGGGCAGATGTACTGTGTTCCCACAGGCGCCGACGCGGGGGCATTTGCAGGCGCGGGAACCGTCGAGGGGGCCGCACCTCCATGCAGCGCCCCGCGCGATTTCACGATGGTTAGTGGCGCCGCTGACGAATGGTGACCCTGATGTCCGTGCGCCACAGAGGGTCGCGGGCCCTGCAGGTACAGGGCAGGGTCGGCGACGAAGCGGTCGCGGCAGGACCGGCAGCAGAAGTAGTAGTCCTTCCCGTCGTGCTCCGCGTGCGCCGCCGCTCGCGCCGGATCCACGGTCATCCCGCAGACCGGATCAATGCGACTCATGTCACCATTCTGAACCTTCCCATCATGGGAAGGTCAAGCAGGGGTGGAGTCCGCGGCTGATCCCGCCAGCCTGAGGCCTTCTGGCAGGGACTCCCCGAAGATACGGCCGGTGTCAGACCGGTCGGTGGGCACTACTGCCCTGAGACGCTCGGCCATGCCCCCGAACCCCGCCGCCTCCACCCGTTGGGCGGCCCGCGCCAGGACCTCGTCCCGCAGGTCGCGGGCGCTGTCACCGGTCCGCGCGCCGATCTGGGCAACCGCCGCCGCTACATCGGTCGAGATCTCCTTCAGGTTCAGGAGGCGCTCGAGATATCTCTCCGCGACTTCCGGAGGGACAACCGCGTTGAGCGGGCCATAGAGGGGGTCGCGCGCACCAATGCGTCCCAGCGCCCACAACCAGTTGCCGTTCCGTGGCTCCTTCCGCACGCGTTCGACGAGCTCGTCACCGAATCGCGCACGCTGCCCGCCCTCGAGACGCTCGAGGGATGCCAGCAGCCGCCAGGATTCCCGCTCAATCTGCGGGTTGAGCCGGGGCCCTTTCCGCACGCCGAGCCCGAGCTGGCCGGCGATCCGTAGTGCGAGCTCGCGCTGCTGTCCAGCCGTAAATCCGGCTCCTACGCGTCCCCAGATCACCAGCCACTCGACCTGGTTCTGCACCTCCCGGGGGAAAACAAGACCTGCCGCGTAGACCTTGCGCAGCTCCGACACGCGCCAGCTGTCGAGCGAGCTTCCAAATCCCGGACGTACGCAGAACCCGGTCAGGTTCAACCAGCGCGCCTCGAACGCCGCACCCTTGCGGCGGCCCGCCTCGTGCTCGATCAGGATGTCGGCGAGCTTTCGAATCGCCTCGAGCGGCCACGCCGGACGAGCATGGCCGAGCGCGGTTTCGAGATCTCCCGCCAGCGTATCCGGCGAAGCGGAGGAACCAGGACCGAACACGTCGCGCAGCAGCCTTCCCGCCTGCGTCAGCGCGTCATCGTCGATGACGATGGCTGAGGCTGCGGAGGGACCGCTCGAGTCCTTCGCATCGTCGAACGGATCCGATTCAAGGCCGCGCAGGTTGAAGGCAAGCCGCCAGCGATGGTCACTCGTCTCCGATTCACACCACAGCTCGAGCGTGCCGGTTTCGGTGAATGCGACCGCCAGGCGGATCCGGAGCGGAACGCTGCGCGACCGTTTGCCGTACCGGAACGCCGTCACCAGGGGGGCATGCCTGTGTGCGTCCTCAATGTCGCTGAGCCTGACGAGCGCACCGATTGGATGGTCGTGCGCGAGTGAGCTGTAAAGGGTGAAGGCAGCAGGCCTGTTGGTCATGACGGTGAAGGCCCGCTCGAGGGGCAGGCTGGTGCCCTCTTCCGTGCCTCGCGGCATGACACAGACGGCTTGCGGCAGCCCTCCCGCGTCGGCCTCGACGCCAACGTAGTACGCTCGCGCACTTCCCGCCCGAATCAGCAGCCGCCGCGACATGGTCGGGTCCTGCCGGAGCCTGGCGTAGAATGCTGCGCCGATCGCCACTGCCGCCTCCGGCTTGGCGTTGTCGAGCACCGGGGGTGGCGCCCCGAACCATCCCGCAAGCGCGTCGAGCACCTGCTGCCGTGCGAGCGCTGGCGTGAAGAATCCCCCGTTGAAGAGCACGGCTCCAGGCTGCGCGAGGGAGCCCCCTTCGCCTGCCCGCGTGAGGAATGCCGCCAGGTGTTTCGTGATCGCCGGCTCGGTTTCGTACGGCAACCCCAGCTCGCGCAGCCCCGCACGCCGGTCGCGCGCGGGCAGATCGTGTGCTGCCGTGATTGGCAGGAAGCCGCCGGCCAGGGCTTCTTCGACCTCACGGCGGGTGAGCTCGGTCGTCATCCCTCCGCCTATCACCCCACGCCCCGAACCAAGCACGGTGACAGGCACCGCGTCGACCCCTGTGCCGGAGAGGAGCGCCTCCTTGGCCGCGCTACAGCGTCGCCGGAGTGCCTGGCGCTGGCTGATGGACAGCTTCGCGGCCTCCCCAAGCTTCCGCTCGACGAGGGCAGCAAGCGTGAGGTCGAGATTGTCGCCGCCAAGCAGCAGGTGCTCGCCAATGGCCACACGCTCGAACGCCGGTTCACCATCCTCAATCCGGGACCGGATGAGGGAGAAGTCCGTGGTGCCCCCTCCCACGTCGCACACGAGAACAAGCGTGCTGTCGGTGAAGGTGGACGAAAGCGTCTGGCGATGCGAGGCAATCCAGGCGTACAACGCGGCAAGGGGCTCCTCGAGCAGCGTCAGATTCGCAAGACCGGCATCAGAGGCTGCGCGTACCGTCAGCTCGCGTGCTTCCTCGTCGAACGATGCGGGTACCGTGAGTACCACCTGCTGGCGTTCCAGCGCGAGCGATCGGTCCTCACTCGCGTGCACATAGTCCCAGGCGTCACGAATGTGTGCGAGCAGGCGTGATGACGCCTCCACGGGTGAGAGCTTCGGCCCCGCTTCGGCGCCCCACGGGAGGAGTGCCGCGGTCCGGTCGACGTGCGCGTTCGACAGCCACGACTTGGCCGACGCGATCTGGCGCGAGGGGACGAGCGCCCCTTCCTCTCTTGCGAAGACGCCCGCCACGTACGTCGGGGCAGGATCCCACGGGAGCCTCACGTGTCCTGCGGCGCGGCTCGGCTCGTCGGCGTAGAACAGAAAGGACGGAAGGGTCGGCCTGACCGCGACTTCGGCGGCCGAGACCAGTTGAGGAATCTCGAACACCTGGAGCCCGCCGCGCGCTTCCGTCCACGCCAGCGCGGAGTTGGTCGTCCCGAGATCGATTCCGACGACCCGTCCGGAAGGGGCGTTCGTCAGGGCTCCCGCTCCCGGATGTTCAGCTCCAGCTTCCAGCGGGAGGGGACGGCCTGCGGCCCGGCGGACCCGGCACGATTCCCACGCGCTACGCACCAGAGCTCCAGCGTCCCGACCTCTGTCACCCGGCTCTCCAGCGTCACCGGCACGACGTCATCGTCTTCATCGGCGTGGCCATCGGGCTGCAGTGTGACCTCCAGGGGACCGAGCTCCTCGAGATCGTCCCCCCAGTCCTCAATCAGCGCGCCGGGAGGATCTCCCTTGCGTACCGTCGAGCTCAGGAACCGGAACTCGGCTGGTTCTCCGACAACGAGCGCGAACTCGCGGCCGGCGATGGGGGCGCTCGTCCCCTCCTCCATCCCGAACGGGACGACGCAGAGCGCTTTGAGGGGAGCCGTCATGCCGGGAACGGCCGGCATGGCGCTCTCGATTCCGACGTAGTAGGTGCGCGGTGCGCCGCTGCGGATGCGGATTCCGCGTCCCCGCCGGGCCATCCCGTAGGTCGCGGCGCCGCGCGCCACCGCGTGGTCGAGATCCGGCGCGTCGAGCACGTGACGGGCATCGAGCCCTTCGAACCCCTCCTGCTGCAGCCAGCCGCTCAGGACATCGATCACACGCGCCCGAAGGGCGTCCGCCTTCATCACGCCTCCGTTGAAGAGGACGTGCGTCGGGCAGACCAGGCCGCTGGGGCCCCGCCGGATTGCCGCACCCGGCGCGCCGCTCGTCGACTGTCTGGTGAGGAAGCGCGCGAGATGCCGTGTGACGGCCGGATCCGCCGCGTACGGCAGGCCGATCTCCTGCAGGCCTGTACGGCGCTGGCGCGCGGGCATGGCATCGCGCGCGACGCTCGGGAAGAAGCCCTCCAGCAGCGCCTCGTCCACATCGTCACGGGTGAGCGAGGTGCTGATGGTTCCGCCAATGAGACGCGTGCCCCGGCCGAGCAGCGTGACAGGCCGTTCGCGTTCATCGGGGTTGGTGAGGAGCGACTCCTTGGCGATCCGCGCCTGGTGCCAGAGGCCGTGGAGCTGGAGGCTGTCGACGCGGTGGCCGGCCTCTTCGAGCCGGACCTGCAGCCGGCGCGCCAGCGCCAGATCCATGTTGTCGCCGCCGAGCAGGATGTGCTCGCCGACCGCTACCCGCTCGAGCGTCAGCTCCCCTTCCCGTTCGCCGACTGCGATGAGGGAGAAGTCCGTGGTGCCGCCGCCGACGTCGCAGACGAGTACGAGGTCTCCAACGCGCACGCGCCGGCGCCAGCCGTCGCCCACGGCGTCGAGCCAGGCGTAGAAAGCCGCCTGCGGCTCCTCGAGCAGGGTCACGTGCTGAAGCCCGGCGGCCCGTGCGGCGCGCAGCGTGAGCTCGCGGGCTTCCTCGTCGAAGGAGGCGGGGACCGTGAGCAGCACGTCCTGCGCAGCAAGCCCGGATTCAGGGCTCGAGGCGGCAACATCCCTGTCGAAGGTTGCCGAGAGATGACGGAGGTACTCGGCAGAGGCCTCCACCGGGGACACGTGCGGGACATCCTCGGGGGCGCCCCACGGCAGGATGGGAGCGGTGCGATCGGCCCCCGCGTGCGAGAGCCACGACTTGGCAGAGGCGACCAGGCGCGCCGGGTTCTCAGCCCCGCGACGCCTCGCGAGTTCGCCAATCACGTGTCGCCCGTCGGGGTTCCACGGGAGTGCGGTACTCCCCGCCGGGAAGTCGAGGTCGCCGGCGACGTAGAGGAACGAGGGCAGCAACGATCGCCGCGCCAGCTCCCCCGGGCTCACGAGCTGCTCCACTTCGTGCAGGTGCGTCTGTGCCGCGTCTTCCGTGGCCTCCGCATCGATCCACGCGAGTGCGGAGTTGGTGGTGCCCAGATCGATTCCGACGACGAGGCGCTGGGGCTTGGAGGGCGGATGTGTCACGAGAGGATCCGAGTCAAGCAACCTCGACTTCGGCCGGGGCCACGATGGTCCGGCCTGTGTGCGGGAGTGGTGGAAGCTCCGTACGGGCCGCTTCCCAGCCGCGGTGGCGAACGAGACCCTGGAACTGCGCGGCGATTCCGAGGTTCCCTACCAGCTTCACCCGGGCCGGGTCGGTGCCGCGGTCGAGCGTGATGCGCGCGCCCTCGTCTTCCTCCAGCACGGGCTGCAGGGTGAAGTACCGCGCGAGGGTTTCACGGCAGCCGGAGTGGACGCTCCGCACAGCCGCGCCGATTTGCGCGTCGAGGTAGGTGCCGAGGTCTTCCATCAGGAAATCGACGAGCCGGCCGTCGCGCTGCAGCAGTCCCAGCAGCTGAAGCGCCCTGTCCACTTCATCGGTGACGACGACCTGCGTGGCAGTCACTGTTTTCGTAACGACCACCGGTGTGTCGGCCGGGTCCGGTCTGAAGGTCGCCAGGATGTCGTCGGCAATCCGGCCGTGGAAGATCAACGAGAAGAAGGCCCGAAAGGCGAATTTCCAGCGCTTTCCGTGGGAGATCATCCTGTTGATTGTATCGCGCCCGCGCGCAGCGCCGGCCGGGAGCGGCTCAGTCCCAGCGTTCCGTCCAGGCGGTCCCCCCCGCCTCGTCCACGTACTCCACCTGCAGCGAGGGACCATCGAACGTCAGCAGCGCGAAGCCGTGAATGCCCCGCGATGGCTGAAGAGGCGAAGGACGGGTTTCCCAGCGGACGATGTCTGCCGGGTGCCGGACACGGCGGCGGTCTGGCGGGACATACGGAAGCGACCCGTGGCCGATGCACCGGCACTTCACCCCGCGGTAATCCGCGAACTCGATCAGGTGATGTTCGTGCCCCCAGATCCAGCCATAGATTCGACCATCCGTGAGGTAGGGATCGAGCCATTCTTCGAGCGCGTTGCCACGCTTGCGGAACGGGGAGAGGAGGTGATGATGGGTCAGCAGGACGGTCCTGGCATCACCCGCGAGCTGCCCCTCGAGCCAGGCCATCTGCGGCGTGTTGAAGTTGTGGTTCACGTACGCCGAATCGAGCCCGACGAGCCGCCAGAACCGGTTCTGCATGTTGAAGTAGCTTGCCGGCTGGCCGAAGGCCGGCAGCAGGTGCTGGAAGTAGCCGTAGCCGCCGCTGTACATGTCGTGGTTCGCGTTGAGTGCCCAGTACCGCGCGTGCGGGGGCCCGTACGAACGCCACATGTCCAGGAAATTGCGCTGCACCTCGCGCGGCGTACCCGAGTAGTAGACGTCGCCGAGATGCACGACGTGGTCGGGGTTGCGCGCGCTGATCTGCTGGGCGACCGCGGCCGCGTGCACATTGCCGGTTCCCCAGTCCGACACCAGGGCGATCGTGCCACGCTCCGGCAGGTCGAAGCGGAAGTCTTCGTGCTGCTGATGCCCGGGAAAGGGAGCCTTGCCGCGGGCGCGGGTGCGGAGCCGGTGATACAGCACCGACAGCCATTTGGGATCCCGGCGATTGAAATGCCGGCTGGTCGGCTCCGCGAGCTGCTCTTCCATCGCACTCTGGACGAGCGCGATCGTGGGATGGCTGGGGATGAACTCCGGACCATCCTGGGAGTCGACAGGCGGCGTGTCGCTCACCTCCTGGACGATGGCGTCTTCGCGCTCGACCCAGTCCTCGGCTTCCTGGAGGTCTTCAATGAGCTGGTCGCGACAGGCCGCCCACTCGGCCGTGCCAATGCCCAGCGCCTCACAGGCGCTCCCACTGACCGCAACGTCGTCCTTCTGCAGCGCTGATACTGCTTCGTCGATGACGTGCAGCACGTTACTCTTGTCGAGCGTCTCTTCGTGTAGGCCCATGCACCCAGTCCCTCTTCCTAGGATTATTCAGGCCGGGTGCAGAGGGGAAGCGAAACGGAGCGGCCGGACTTGGGCCTACTCGGCCGGGAACCCCCGCGCGTGGCGCGGGCCTTCGAGAACCTCACGG
>JACCXG010000074.1 GCA_013697225.1 Acidobacteriota bacterium | reverse complement strand
AGATTCCTGAACTGTCCCTGGTTGCGCACCAGGTAAGTCAGATCTCCCTCGTCGATCTCCCCAAGGGGAGTGTTCTGGTTTTCCGAGCGGAGCAGGGAGACGATGCGGTCGACGGGGAGGTCGAGGGCGGCGATCTTCTCTCTGGAGAGCTCCACGTGAATCTGGCGACGCAAGCCGCCGTTCACGGTGACCGATGCCACCCCTGCGACCCGCTCGAGGCGCGGTGTCAGTTCGTGTTCCGACAGCTCACGCAGTGTGACGCGGTCGAAGTCCCCCTCGACGCCGATGCTCATAATCGGCATGGCATTCGAATCGAACTTGAAGATCTGGGGAGGCTCCGCCTCCTGCGGCAGCCGCCCGCGCGCGCGGTCGATCCGGTTTCGCACGTCGTCGGCCGCTTCGTTGAGGTCGGTGCCCCAGACGAAGTTCAGCGTCACGCGGCTCGAGCCTTCGGAGGAGGTCGACTCCAGCCGCTCGAGTCCCGCGACCGCGCTGACGGTCTGTTCGATGGGGCGCGTGATGAGCTCCTCGATTTCGAGCGGCCCGACGCCGGAGTACCCGACCCTGATGGTCAGGCTGGGGTACTCGATGTCGGGCATGAGATCGACCGGCAGCCGGGTCAGGGAGACGACACCAAGCAGGACGACCACCGCCACGATCATGAACATCGTGACGGGCCTGTGAATGGCTAGACGCGGGATACTCATCTCGTCCTCTCCGGGCGCGCTTCGGGTTGTCCTTCGCCGCGTCCCCTCTCGCCCGTGGCGAGCAGAATCGGATCGCCGTCGCGCAGGGCGCCCGCGCCGACGGTAATGACCCTGGCACCTTCAGGGATGCCGCCGAGAATCTCTACACGCTCGATTGTGCGGATGCCCGTTTCGACCGGCAGGAAGCGGGCAACGAGGCCGGGGGTGCCTCCGCCCCCGGGGCCCGCGGCGCCAGCCTGACGCCCTCCGGAGTTGGCCGGAGCGCCCGGGGCCGCTGTGCGTGCCACGGCCTCGGCGCCTTCGGCCGGTGCCCCCTCGCCTCTCCGCCCCTGCCCGGATTCACCAGCTGCAGGGCCAGCGGCGCGGCCCGCCGGTGCCGGCTCGGCGATGAAGACACCGGAGCGGCCTTCGTAATCAACGAGAGAGTTGCGCGGCACGGTCAGGGCCTCGCCGCGCGTCTCAACGGTGAGCTCCACGCGTGCGTACATTCCGGGCTTCAGTCGAAAACCGGGATTCGGCACTTCAATCTCCATCTCCGCCGTTCGTGTCGAGGGGTCGAAGACGGGCGCCACCCGGCTGACGGTGCCGGAGAATTTCTCCCCGGGATACGCGTCCACTTCCATGATGGCTGGAGTGCCCGCTCGCACCTGCTTCACATCGCGCTCCACGAGGTTCGCGACGAGACGCACGGTGCGGATATCCACGACAGCGGCGACCGGCGAGTTGGCGCCGACCGAGGAACCGGGATCCAGGTAACGCCGGCTGACGAAGCCGTCGACGGGAGAGACGATGTTGGTGTTGGCGAGCGTGATCTTCAGTTCGTCGAGCCGGGCCTTGGACTGCTCGAACTGCGCCCGTGCCAGGTCGAGCTGCGCGATCGCGGCCTGGTGGCGCGCCTCTGTGTCGTCGTAGGTCTGCTGGGGCAGGAGCTCCCTGTCGACGAGGCTCTTGGAGCGATCCAGATTGGTCTTCGCAAGCTTCAGGTCCGCCTCACGCTGCCGGATGGTGGCCTGAGCCACCTGGTACGACGCCTCGGCCTGGCGGACCTGCTGCTGAATTTCCTCATCTTCGACCCGCGCCAGGACCTGACCACGGCGCACGGTGTCGCCAAGCTTTACGTTGACGGCCTGCAGACGCCCGTTCACCCTGGGGGCCACCTCCACGGTGGCCGCTCCGATCAGGTTGCCCACGACGAGGACGTGATCCGACAGGGCACCGCGTGAGACGGTCGCGAACTCGACCGGCATGGGGCCGCGGGGACCTCCGCGTCCGGCCCGACCACCGGTCCGACCGCCGCCCCCACCGCCGGCCGGTGACAGCCCCGCTGCCTCGGTGGCGGGCGCGCTGTTCCGCTTGTAGAGAAGCCCGCCGGCGACGGCCAGCACGGCAACCATGATGAAGATGACGATCTTGCGCATTGATGTCCCGCGTTCCTACCGGATGGCTGTGACCGCGCGGGACGTGCCGGCGAGCTGCGAGCGCTCGAAGTCGACCTGTGCCTTACGGTAGTTGAGAATGTTCCGCAGTTCGGTGGAGCGCGCATCGGCCAGATCGCGCTGGGCCTGCACCACCTCGAAGTTCGTCGCCATACCCACCTCGAACTTGCTCTGCGCGGCGGCGAGGCGCTGCTCGGACAGCTCACGGGCAACTGCCGACGCCTGGACCGCCTCGAGGCTGTTCTGAACCGTCAACGCGGCGTTGGTCACCTCGGTGGCGATGATGAGCTCTGCCTGCCGCACCTG
>JACCXG010000221.1 GCA_013697225.1 Acidobacteriota bacterium | reverse complement strand
ACACGCTCGACGCGACGTTCGGGCCAGAGGTGAAGTTCAACGGCGTGACCGCCGGCATGAAGGGGAATCGTCCGCCCAGCGACAGCCTGCAGTTCTTCGGCACGCTCCGGATCGACGGCCCCACCCGTGCGCTGACGGCAAGGCTGCACGATCTCGCCGGAAAGGTGCTCTATTCCGTCGAGCTTCCGCCGGAGTGAGCCGGAGGCTACGGAGGGCACACGGAGTAGTGCACTCCACGGAGGCGCGGAGATATGAGGCCAGCTTGGCCTCGCGGCCGACAGTGAGGCCCAGGGGTTTATCATGTTGCCGCATGGGCAGCCCGAGACAAAAGGCACGGAGGCTGCGGAGGGACCAGAGCAGTGCACTCCACGGAGACGCGGAGTTACGGAGACGACAGGCCCAAAGACGTGTCTTCCTCCGTGTCTTCGTGTCTCCGTGAGGTGCCCTGCTCCGCGCTCTCCGCCCTCTCCGCGGCCTCGCCCGGTTGGGCGTTGGCCGTTGGGAGTTGGGAGTTGGGAGTTGGAAGTTGGGAGTTGGAAGTTGGCCCTTGAGCTCCCGTCCTCAGCTCCCCGTCCTGAAGAACTCGTGCGTCTGGCGGACGAAGGCCAGCCCTTCCTCCGTCGTGCCCCAGCCGTGAACCTTCGAGAACTTCCCCGGCTCGTGCGCCTTGTACTTGCCGAAGAACGCGGCAATGCGTGCGCGGTCGGCCTCGGTCAGCGCGTAGACCGTCTTCCCCATGATCACGGGTGACAGCACCACCTTCGAGTCGAGCCCCTTCTCGTCCTCCATGTGGAGGATGCCCACCACAGTGCCGCGCACGAGCGCCCCGCCACGGAGCGCCCGGCCGAGCACGAGCGCATCGAAGGGGTCGCCATCGTAGGAGATCGTCTGCGGCACGAATCCGTAGTTCACGGGGTAGCCCCCGACAGCCGGGGGCAGCACGCGGTCGATCAGCCGCCGGTTCCTGGCGATGCTGAACTCCCACTTCTGACGGTCCCCCCGGGGGATCTCGATGTAGGCGGTGACGGTGCCGTCCGCGTTGATCGGGCGCGTATCGCGCCAGACGTGCTGCCGGTACGGCCGTGCCTCCTCCAAGCTGCGCGCCAGCCGTGCAGCCGCCGCGGGGGGGAGTGCAGCCGGGGGTGCGGACGCCTGTGAGAGCAGCAGGGCGAGGCCGATGGCAAGGAGCACGGGCATTCGGCTGATCTTACCTGTGCGGTGCCCGCGCTCAGGCGGGTGTGCGAGGGGGAACGGCGCCGAGCCCGGGCCCGGTGAGCTGCCCGGTCTGCATGACGCCGTTGCGGATCGTGAACAACCCGGGAAAGCGATCCTCCCATGGGCTGTTGGCGGCAGGCACGAACTGCCGGGCGTTGGCCTCGATCCCGGCGTTACCCGGAACACGAGCGGCGATGCCGGCCGAGTGAATGAGGGAGGCGCCAGGACACGTCAGATCCTGGACGCAGAGAAACATCCCGTACTTCTGCGCGGCGGCGGCAAGGAGCATCGCGTGGCTCTGTCCCTTGCAGGCCTTGAGCGCCACGCCGGTGTAGCCCATCTCCCGCGCCAGGAGCAGCGACTCGAGATCCGTCAGCGATTCGTCCGCCACAATCGGGCAGAGGCGCGCGGCTTCGTGCATCACGTTCGACCGGTCCCGCTCCAGGTCACGTGCGGTCGGCTGCTCGATGTACAGGATGCGGTCGAAGCCTGTTGCCGTGGCCTTCCGCAGCCGTCCCATGAACTCGAGCAGGTAGCCGACATTCGGGCACCCCTCGTTGAAGTCGAGCAGGTATTTCCAGTCGGTGACCCCGCGCGCGGGCAGGAGGCGGTTGGCAATCCTGTCGGTGCGGATCACGCGGTCCAGATCCGCCTCCAGGTTGCCGCCGTTCAGCTTCACCTTGAACCGCGTCAACCCGTCGGCCCGGATCCATTCCTCGAGCGTATTCGGCAGGCCGTCGTCGATGCGCTGGCGCACGTCGCCGGGTTCCAGCGGGTCGCTGGCCCCAACGGAGTGGAAGACGGGTGTTGTCGCGCGCGGAGCCACCGGAACGTAGCGGTCGAGAAATTCACCTTTGAACTCCGGCCCGAGGTCGTGCGACAGATCGCGCCGCATGTAGTCGGGGCCGTAGGTCTCGTAGCAGCTCAGGCCGAAGGCCTTGCCATAGGCATCGTGCAGCGCCGCGTCGAACGCACTGGAGACCACCAGCGTGCACAGCTTCGGAATCGGCGCCGGCAGGTCTCGCGTGCGGGATAGCGCGTCGGCAGCCTTGGCATATTCCGGGTCCAGAACCCGCGCGAGATCGACGGGATGCCCCGCCTCGTCGCAGTCCGCCGTGATCGAACGCAGCTCCCCCGCCAGGGCCACCATGGCCCCGAGCCCGGCGTCCTGCGAGGCCGCCGGAAACGCCCACGCATTCCCCATCGTCATGGACCCGAAGCCCCAGGCCTCGCGCCCGTCGCCCGTCCTCACCCGGCAGTCGACGTTCAGCAGGGTGACGTGGTCGACCGTGCGTCCTCCGAACTGGTAGGGCGCGCGGTAGGCAAACTCCTCGAAACTATGGGCAACTTCAACGATGCGGATGTCAGTGGGGTGGGACGAGGCTACAGCGGGTGCGTCACGCCGCAGGCACCCTGCGAGCGGGAGTACGGGCACGACCGCCGCTGAACGCAGGAGCGCACGGCGGGAGATCTTCAGCGGATTCCTGGGAAGCACGCGCGAATTATAGCGTGCGAGGCCGGTTGCAGGAGGAGCTGGACCACACCTCCTCCTGCTGCGGCTCCGAGCGCTATCAGTACCGGTAGTGAGCCGGCTTGTAGGGACCCTCGACGGGAACCCCGATGTAGTCGGACTGCTCCTTCGTCAGCTCCGTCAGCTTCACACCCAGGTGGTCCAGGTGCAGCCGTGCAACCTCTTCATCGAGGTGCTTCGGGAGGATGTAGACCTTCTTCTCGTAATTGTCGTTGTGCTGGTGGAGCTCCAGCTGGGCGATCACCTGGTTGGTGAACGACGCCGACATCACGAAGCTCGGGTGGCCGGTCGCACAGCCGAGGTTCAGCAGCCTGCCTTCTGCAAGCACCATCACGCTGTGACCATCGGGGAACCGGTACTCGTCGTACTGCGGCTTGATGTTGATCCGCTCGATGCCCGGCAGCTTCTTCAGGCCGGCCATGTCGATCTCGTTGTCGAAGTGGCCGATGTTGCCGACGATAGCCTTGTCCTTCATCTTTGCCATGTGATCGGCGGTGATGATGTTGA
>JACCXG010000058.1 GCA_013697225.1 Acidobacteriota bacterium | reverse complement strand
GCGCCGCGGCTGGGGTTCACCTACGATCTGACGGGGAACGCGTCGACCATCCTGCGCAGCGGGTTCGGGATCACCTATTTCCCGGAGCAGCCCTCCGCGTCGAACATGATCGGCCAGCAGGTGCCCTACACGGTGTCGCAGAACGTGAGCTTCCCGACCAATCCCACCGACTTCTCGGCCGTGCGGACGATCGACAACCCGTTTCCGCCAGTGGCGCAGGTGAAGCCGCGGACGACCGAGGAACTGCAGGCGGCCAATCCACGCGTCCTGGGGCACTCGTTCGAGAACGAGACCCCCTACGCCGAGCAGTGGCACCTTGGTATCGAGCGGCGGCTGTTCGCCGCGATGGCGGTGGAGACGACCTATGCGGGAAGTGCCGGCAAGCACCTCATCTACTGCTACAACCCGAACGAGGTGCAGCCGGGTATCGGGTCCCAGGAGTCACGCAGATTGATTCAGCCGCTCAACCGGCTGAACAACATAGTGCAGTGCGATCCCCGCAACCGCTCGACGTATCACAGCGGGCAGCTGAAGGTCACCCAGCGTTTCAGGAGCGGGTTGCAGTTCCTGGGGAGCTATACCTACGCCAAGACGCTCGACTACGGAGGCTCAGCCGGGAGCGGCGGCGGCGCCGTCGGCAACCCGCAGACGGTGACGAACCTGGCCGCTGGCAAGGGGCCGGCCGGGTTCGATGTGCGCCATCGCGCGGTGATCAGCTGGGTCTGGGAACTGCCGTTCGGGCCGGGCCGTGCGTGGGCCCGCGAGGGAGGGGCGCTGGGGGCAATCGTTGGCGGCTGGCAGTTCTCAGGAATCACCACCCTGACGACCGGACGCCCGTTCACCGTCTTCATGCAGACAGGGGTCAACAACGGCGCGCCCAGCTGGCCCAACCGCATCGGATCGGGGAAGCTGGACGATCCTTCGGTGAGTCTCTGGTACAACCCTCGCGATTTCGTGGCGCCGCCGGCGAACACCTACGGCGACACAGGGCGTGGCATTCTGCGGGCGCCAGGGCACGCGAACGTGGACACTTCCCTGTCGAAGCGCTTTACTGTGGTCGGCCGGTCGAACGTGGAGTTCAGGTGGGACGCGTTCAACCTGTTCAACAACCCGGGATTCGGCTTCCCGAACCAGAACTTCGATTCGCCGACGGCAGGGCGGATCACCTCCACCATCATCGACAACCGCTCGATGCAGTTCTCGCTGAAGATGAATTTCTGAGATCTGCACAGCAATCAAAACTGAGCGATCCCCGCCTCCGCGTGTCACCCCCGACAGGGGACCGACACGCGGCGGCGGGGCCTCGCCATACTCGCTGCGCGAGGATCACTCCGCAGAGGCTCAGGGAGTCGGCCGTTGCAATGTGACCGTCGTGGCGCGGGCCGGCTCTGGTGTGCCGGTCTCGTTGCAGTCGTTGCGCTCACCACAATCAGTTCTGCCCAGGCACCCCCGCAGAGCCCCCCGCCGGAAGCCCGGCTCACGGCGCTGATACCGGCGCTCGAGAAGAACCTCCGCGAGAACATCATTCCGTTCTGGTTTCCGCGTTCCGTGGACCGGGATCACGGCGGGTACACGGTGCACTACGGCCCCAGGGGTGAAGCGCTGCCGGGCGGCACCAAGGCGATCGTGACCCAGGCCCGCACGTTGTGGCTCGCATCGCGGCTCATCCGCAGCGAGTTCGCGCAGCCCGGTTTTCGGGAAGCGGCCGACGTGGGGTTCAGGTTCCTCCGGGACCGCATGTGGGACGCCGAGCACGGCGGTTTCTACTGGTCGGTCGATCCTTCGGGAATGAAGGTGCTCCAGCCGAACAAGCATCTGTACGGACAGGCATTCGGGCTCTACGCCGTTTCGGAGTACTACCTCGCCAGCGGCAATCCGGAGGCGCTTGCGCTCGCCGACCGGCTCTTCGCACTTCTCGAAGCCCGCGCGCACGATCCGCAGTACGGCGGGTATCGGGAGTTCTTCGGCCGGGACTGGGAGGCCCCTCCGGCCGGGGCAGCACCATACCTCGGCGGTACTGCCGATCTGAAGCTGATGAACACGCACATGCACCTCATGGAGGCGTTCACCACATATGTACGGGCGAGCGGATCCCGGCTTGCGCGCGAACGGCTGGCCGAGCTCGTGGCTATCGAGAGCCAGGCGGTGATCCGCAGGGGGTGGAATGCCGGGAGCGACCGGCACCGGCGCGACTGGACGCCGGTGCTCGACGGTGATGCCGCACGGAGCTCGTACGGACACGACCTCGAGAACATCTGGCTCATCGCCGACGCGCTACGGCTTCTGGAACAGCCCTCCGCGCCTTACCACGACCTCTTCCGCGCGCTGTTCGACTACGCCCTCCGGTTCGGCTACGACGAGGCCGCGGGAGGATTCTTCGACAGCGGATTGCCAGGAAAACCAGCGGATCGGCGGGCCAAGGTCTGGTGGGTGCAGGCCGAAGCGCTCGTCGGGGCCGTCACGATGTTTGCGCTGACCGGCGACCCTCGCTACGCCGAGGTGTTCGAGCGCACGTGGGGCTTCGTGGATAAGGTTCAGACTGACTGGACGTCAGGCGAGTGGCACGAAGCTATTGAGCCCGACGGGACCCCTCGCGGCGGCAACAAGGCCCACCCCTGGAAAGCCGGTTACCACAACGGCCGCGCGGTTATAGAAGCCGTCGAACGAATACGTCAGCTCGGGGCGAGGTAGGGATAGCAGCCCCGGCTGGCAATCGGGTTGCAGTCGCCGCTGCATGTTCGAGCCCTTCCAGATACCGCTCTCGTGGACCGAGCTGATCAAGCGAACCGCCAACCAGATCAGTAAAGACAGTGTTCTCGGCCTGGCTGCGCAGCTGAGTTTTTATCTGCTGCTCGCCCTGGTGCCGGCAATCCTGTTCCTCGTCGCGCTGGCCAGCTTCCTGCCGGGACATCTCGTTGAACAGTTGATGGCGAACCTCGCCAGCGTCGCACCACCGACAATGGTGGATCTGCTGACGGAGCAGCTGGGTGCCATCGCCCAGGGGCAGAACGGCGGCCTGCTGACGTTCGGCGTGCTGATGGCCGTGTGGAGCAGCTCTGCGGCGGTCGTCGGCGCAATCGATGCGATGAACCGGGTCTACGACATCGAGGAGGGACGCCCGTGGTGGAAGGTCAGGCTCACGGCCATTGCCCTCACACTCGCGCTGGCCGTGCTCGTGGTCATCTCCATGGGGCTGGTGGTGGCCGGGCCCCCGCTTGCCGAGTGGATGGCCTCGCAGTTCGGTTTCGGGCCCGTTTTCGAGTGGAGCTGGAAGATCCTGCAATGGCCCCTGATCATCGTGATGATCACGATTGGTGTCGGCCTGCTCAACTATTACGGCCCCGACGCGGAGCAGGACTGGCAGTGGATCACTCCCGGAGCGCTGCTGGCGGTGTTCCTCTGGCTCGTGGCCTCGCTGGCCTTCCGCTTCTACGTGACCAACTTCGGTAGCTACAACGAGACGTACGGCACGCTGGGGGGCGTTATCGTCCTGATGCTGTGGTTCTACATCTCCAGCCTGGCGATTCTGGTGGGCGGGGAGATGAATGCCGAGATCGAGCATGCGTCGCCGCACGGGAAGGATCCTGGCGAGAAGGTGCCGGGAGAGAAACGGAAGGTTGGGTCAGCGGCAGCCCGCGCATTTCAGAAGCGACCCGCTTCCGAAGCGGAGAATCGGCCCAGGCCCAGGCCGGTCCCCTCCCCCGCTCGCATGCCGCAGCACCCGCAGAAGGCGTCCTTCGGCGACTGGCTCACGGGCGTGCCCGTCTTCCTGACCACGTGGTGGCTCAGGCGGCGGACGAAGAGCTGAAGCCCCGTCCGGGGCTTCAGTCGAGCGGTTTGATGCGGATGTTCCGGTAGTAAACGGTGCTCCCGGCATCGTGTGCCTGAAGCGCGATGGTGCCGGGGGCAATCCGGCGTCCGGGAGAACCCTTCGGCCCTTCCCAGTCAGCAGGCTGCGCCCACTCGACCGCCGGCTTGTCGTTCACGCGCACCGTGATCGTGTCTCCCTTCACGATGATGTGCTCGGTGAACCACTCGTTGTCCGGCGCAAGCTGCTCCTTCACGTCGTCGACCTGATAGAGGCTGCCTGTCTTCCGCCAGTCCTTCTCGAACGTATTGTTCACCTGGACCTCGAATCCCTTCGAAGGCCAGCCCTTCTCCTGATGCTCGGTGAGCACGTAGATGCCGCCGTTCGAGTTGGGGCGCGTCATCACGTCCACCTTCAGCTCGAAGTTCCGGAAGCTGTGCTTGCGGAAATCACCCGTATAGTAAGCGTGCCCCGGGCTGCCATTCGCCTTGATTGCACCCTCCTCGATGCTGAACGAGGCTTCGTTGCTGATTGTCCAGCCGGTGAAATCCTTGCCGTTGAACAGCGAGGTGAAGCCGGGCTCGACGGCCGGAGCCTGAAGGAAGAACGCCAGCACCACGGGGGAAAGACGAAGAAGCATGGTCATGAAGGCAGACTCTAACACACAGTTTCGAGGAACGACTCCACCGCGGCGGCGAAGGCCTGCGGGTCCTCCAGGAAGGGCAGATGTGCGCAGGCGGGGAGGACGACTTCGCCCCAGGGGCAGGTGAGCGATCTCATGAACTCCCCAACGAGGTCTGGCGGCGCGTACTGATCCTCGGCCCCTGTAATGGCCAGACAGGGAACCTGGACCCCCGGCAGGGATGCCCGGGCCGAGAGGCTCAGCAGAATCTCGCAGAGGCGGACGTACGTGGCGGGATCCTGCAGCTCGAACAGCCGCTCGAACAGCGCCACGAGCTCGGGCTGCTCGTCCAGCGTCCTGCGCGCGAAGTTTCCGGCAGAGGCTCGTGGGCCCCAGCCTGCAAGGCCCTCCCGCGCGACCGCCTCCGCACGCCCGGTCAGTCGATCGCGGATGAACGGCCGTACTTCAGGCAGCCCGCCGACGAACACAATCCCGCGGACGTGCTCCGGCCATACATCGTTTGCGTGGAGGGCCAGGATCGTTCCCATCGAGTGGCCGATGAGTACGACCGGTTCGCCGACGCGCCGGGCGACGAGTTCCCCGAGATCGGAGACCCAGCGTGCAGGGTCGAGCTCGCGCAGGTCGTCTGCCGACCTGCTCCGGCCGGTCCCCGGGAGGTCAATGGAAACGACACGGAAGGCCGACTGCAGCCGTCGAGCGAACCCCGAGAAGAACCACGCGCCGCCGCCGAGCCCCGGAAGGGCGAGCAGAGGAGGACCAGTGCCGGCCTCCTCCACGTAGAGCCTGCTGCCGGAGCTCGTGGCGAAGCGCTCGGTCACACCGCCTGGGCCGCGACAGGCTCCTGGAGGCAGGCAAAGACCTCCCGGTAGAAGGCGGGATGCTCACGCCACGTCGGCGAGGATACGAGCCGGCCATCGCGCACGGCCTCGGTACCGACGAACGTCCCGCCGGCTGTTTCCGCCTCGATGCGGCAGTGTTCGTAGCAGGTCACCTTCCGTCCCTTCAGGAGGCCCGCCGCAGCGACGAGCTGCACGCCGTGGCAGATGCTGAAGATCCACTTTTCCTGCGCGTCGAATTCCCGCAGCAGCGCGACCACCCGGGGGTCGTTGCGCAGGTACTCCGGCGCGCGTCCGCCGATGCACACCACGGCGTCGTAGTCGCCGACGGTGACGTCCGCGAACGTCAGGTCGGAATCCATCGCGTAGCCTGGCGCTTCGCGGTAGGTGTCCCAGCCCGGCTCGAAGTCGTGCATCACCAGATTCAGCCGCCGCTTCGACGGCGCTGCGACGTGGGTTTCATACCCGGCCTCCTGAAAGCGGTGAACGGCGAACCAGGTCTCGTAGCTTTCTCCCCCGTCGCCCGTAAGGATCAAAATCTTCTTGGACATAAGTACCTCATCAGAACCTGCAGCGTTCTGCACGATTATTCCAGAAACTGCGGCTCCTCCGGCGCGCCGGCGCCAGGCTGCAGGTGCGGATGCTGCCGGAGAACGCGCACGCACGCGTTCCACCGCAGAATCGCATCGTCGTTTCCCGGAGGACGGATCCGTCCCGCACGGTCGAAGAACGTCAGGGCTTCGGTGAGCCACTCGTAGGCGCCGTGCGGGGTCATCACCCCTCCGCGATGCAAATGGGCTTTCCCCCGGCGCTCGGCCACCAGGCCGCCGTAGTACAGCCGGTCGTATTCTCCCTCGAGCTCAGCGGCCAGCTTCTCGGCGCGGGCGCCCGCTCCCGCGGCGTCAGCCACCTGGTCGGAAAGCGCCAGCAGCAGCCCGATCCGCGCCCGTTGATCTTCCGGGTCCACTTCGAGCACGTCGAGGCAGATGCTTTCCGCCTCTCCCGGCTCGTTCAACAGCCGGTACCGCTCCGCCTTCGCCAGCGCTCCCTCAATCCCGTCCTTCGACAGCGGCTTCAACTCGAACATGGCAGGCCCCCTACCGCAGCATCCGGAACAGTCTCGTGATGGGATCGTAGAAACGATCCACGACACGCTCCTTCAGCGGGATGATGGCGTTCTCGGTGATCGTAATGTGCTCGGGGCAGACCTTCGTGCAGCAACCGGTGATGTTGCAGTATCCAATCCCCTCGCGGTCCTTCAGTGACTGCAGCCGATCCTCGTTGTCCAGCGGGTGCATCTCGAGCGCGGCATTGTAGAGGAGAAACCGCGGGCCGATGAACGCGTCGTGCAGGTGATGGTCCCTCAGGATGTGGCACACGTCCTGGCAGAGGTAGCACTCGATGCACTTGCGGAACTCCTGAACGCGATCGACCTCGGCCTGCTGCATCCGCCAGGTGCCATCGGCCGCATCAGGAGGGCGCGGCTTGAAGCGCTTGATCTTCTTCTTGACCTCGTAGTTCCACGACACGTCGGTGACGAGGTCGCGGATCTGTGGAAACGCCTTCAGCGGCTCGACCGTGACCGGCTCGCCGAGGTTCAACGTGTCGAGCCTCGTCATGCACATCAGCCGCGGCTTGCCGTTGATTTCAGCCGAGCACGAACCGCATTTGCCTGCCTTGCAGTTCCAGCGCACGGCAAGGTCTCCCGCCTGTTCCGCCTGCACGCGGTGCACGGCATCGAGCACGACCATCCCCTCGCTGACCTCCGTCGGGTAGTCGCGGAACGCGCCTCCGCCAGAGTCCCCGCGCCAGATCCGAAACGTTGCGGTTGCCATTCAAGCCTCAGGGGGAATTGCCAAGATTGCCAAAAATGCCAGGATTGCCAAAATTGAAGTGTCCCAGAACGCCGAGCCGGGCTTTCCTGCAGCCTCCGGCATTTTTGGCATTCTTGGCACTTTTGGCAATCGTGTTTATTTGTTCTCCTCGATGACCTTCTTCAACTCGTCGGGCAGTGGAGGGATGGGGCGGCGGGTGACCTGCATCTCCCCATCCTCCCCTTGCCGCACCGCGATGTTGAACCGCTCGAAGGCCGGATCCTTCTCCGGATAATCCTGACGGAAGTGGCCGCCGCGGCTCTCGC
>JACCXG010000056.1 GCA_013697225.1 Acidobacteriota bacterium | reverse complement strand
CCTTTCGATCGCAGGCTGCTAGAATAGCCGGATGCTTCCCACAATCGACTGGCAGGGGGACGCCATCGTCATGGTCGATCAGCGCAAGCTGCCCGGCCAGGAACTCTACGTGCGCTGCCGGACGGCGCAGGAAGTAGCCCGCGCCATCCGGACCATGATCATCCGCGGCGCTCCGGCCATCGGGGTTGCCGCGGCGATGGGCATCGCGCTCGGTATGCGCCGGAATACGGCGAAGGGCACTCGCCAGTACGCTGTCGACTTTCAGAAAATCTGCGACATGATGGCCGCGACCCGGCCCACCGCGGTGAATCTCTTCTGGGCGATCGACCGGATGAAGAGGGTCTTCGCCGAGGCGGCCCAGGCCGGCGCCTCGACTGAGGAGATCGCCGATCGCCTGGAACGCGAGGCGCGCATGATTCACGACGAGGATGTGGCCGCCTGCCGTGCCATGGGAGGCTTCGGTGCGTCCCTGGTACCGGATGGCGCACGCGTGCTCACGCACTGCAACGCCGGTGCGCTGGCGACCGCGGGGTACGGATCCGCCCTTGGTGTGATCCGCGCCGCGGTGGAGCAGGGGAAGCAGATCGCGGTCATTGCCGACGAGACGCGCCCGTTCCTGCAGGGGGCCCGGTTGACCGCCTGGGAACTGGTCCGCGACGGCATCAACACCACCGTCATCACCGAGAGCATGGCGGGACCGCTGATGCGCGCCGGCGACATCGACATGGTGGTGGTCGGCGCCGATCGCATTGCCGCGAATGGCGACACGGCCAACAAGATCGGCACCTATACCGTTGCGGTGCTCGCGCACGAGCACAAGGTGCCGTTCTACGTCGCGGCTCCCCTCTCCACGATCGACCTCGCGACGCCGGACGGGGATCGAATTCCCATCGAGGAACGCGATCAGCGGGAGGTGAGCCACCTGGGTTCCGCGCGGCTGACGCCGGTGGGCGCCCTCATCAGGAACCCCGCCTTCGATGTCACGCCGCACCGATACATCAGCGGCATCATCACGGAGCGAGGCATCTTCAAGCCTCCCTACCAGGAGTCCCTGAAGCGGGCGCTCGAGGCTGTCACGGTCGAACAGTGATCGCGCCGCTGCTGGCGATCGAAACCTCCTGCGACGAGACTGCTGCCGCGGTCCTGGACCGGACGGACGATCCAGCCCGCCCCTGGACCACACTGGCAAATGTCGTGGCGTCACAAACGGCCATTCACCGCGAATGGGGGGGCGTGGTTCCGGAGATGGCCTCGCGGCAGCACGTGCGCGACATCTGCGGTGTCGTGGAAGCGGCGCTCGACCAGGCTCGGCTCTCGCCGGCTGACTTGCGGGGCGTTGCCGTGACACAGGGGCCCGGCCTGGTGGGATCGCTCCTTGTTGGTGTCGCCTTCGCCAAGTCCCTCGCCTGGTCACTCGGCATCCCAGTCGTTCCCGTTCATCACCTCGCCGGGCACATCGAGTCGCTGGTGCTTGCCCACGGGGAGCTCCCCCTGCCCGCTGCGATCCTGGTCGTCTCCGGTGGACACACCAGCCTCTATTCCGTTCGCGAGCCGGGACAATACGAGCTCGTCGGCAGGACGCGCGACGATGCCGCCGGGGAGGCGTATGACAAGGTGGCAAAGCTGCTCGGCCTCGGGTATCCCGGGGGGCCGGCCATCGACCGCGTCGCGCGAGAGGGGAACGAACGGGCGTACGATTTCCCGGTGGCGCGGCTGACGCATGCCGACCGGAATGCCCCCGGCCCGACGGCCCCCGAGGGACTTCTGCCGGCTGGAATCGCACGGCGGGTCGATTTCAGCTTCAGCGGGCTGAAGACTGCCGTGCTGCGGCTGGTGCGTGAACATGCCGGCGCCCCCGCACGCGGCAAGGTGATCCCGGCCGAGGGCCTTCACGCAGCGCTGTCCCCGCAGCAGGTGGCTGATATCGCGGCAAGTTTCCAGCGGGTCGTCGTCGCGGTGCTCCTCGACCGCACCTTCGAGGCCGCGCGGTGGCTTGGCGCTCGAAGTGTGGGCATCTCGGGTGGCGTTTCGGCGAACAGCCGCCTCAGGGCGGATGCGGCGGAGCGGGCGGAGCGCTACGGGCTGCCGGTCTACGTGCCGCCGCTGGCGCTCTCGACCGATAACGCCGCGATGATTGGCGCGGCGGCGCTGCGGAAGTACGCCGCGGGTGAGGCGGGCAGTCTCGACTTCAACGCCGAAGCGGCGCTGGCGCTCTGAGGTGCGACCGTTTCGAGGACGCTGACCGACATGCACGTATTTACCGATTACCTCTGGTTCAACACGAAGAGCCGCCAGGAGTTCGTCCGCATCACGGACGATGTGGCGGCGGCGGTCAAGAAAAGTGGCGTTCGAGAGGGGATGGTACTCGTCTCCGCGATGCACATCACCTCGGGCGTGTATGTCAACGACTGGGAGGACGGGCTGATTCACGATTTCCAGGTGTGGCTCGAAAAGCTCGCACCGGGAGGGCTGCCCTACGAGCATCACCGCACCGGGGAGGACAACGCGGACGCACACCTCAAGCGCACCATCATGGGGCATCAGGTGATGGTCCCGATCACGGCGGGTGTGCTGGATCTCGGCCCCTGGGAGCAGGTGTTCTATGCCGAGTTCGACGGGCAGCGCAAGAAGCGCGTGGTGATCAAGGTCATGGGGGAGTGACCGCCACGCCCGACAGGGAGTACCCGGCCAGGCCCGTTGTCGGTGTCGGCGCTGTGGTGTTCATCACCCCGCATCACCGCGGCATGCTCGACCTGCCGGGTGAGATCCCCGATTCCGGCGTCCTCCTCGTCAGGCGGCGGTTCCAGCCGCTCGCAGGGCAGTGGAGCCTGCCCGGTGGCATGCTGGAGGTGGGGGAGACCCTCGCGGCCGGCGTAGCGCGCGAGGTGCTCGAAGAGACCGGCCTTGTGGTGGACCCTGGTCCCGTGCTCGAGGTCCTGGACCGGATCACCCTCGACTCCGAGGGACGTGTGCAGTACCACTTCGTGCTGGTGGACTACCTGTGCCGGCCAGCGGGAGGGCGCTTGCGGGCGTGCTCTGATGCCGCGGAGGTCGCCATAGGAGATGCCGGTGCGCTCGAGCCTTTCGGGCTGACCCTCGATGCGGGAGCGGTCATTGCGCGCGCCCTCGAGCTGGAGGCGGTCGCATCAAATCACGTGCGGCGCGGTGTTTGACAACGCGACAGGCGGGAGATAGCGTCTCGACTGATGCCTCTGCACACCCGGATCATGATCGGCCTTGCCCTCGGGGCTGTGGCCGGCGTGACGACGAACGTCCTGACGGGCGGGGGTGAGGGCACTCAGCGGTTCGTGTCGCTCGTCACCGAGCCGCTCGGCCGTATCTGGCTGAACGCCCTGATCATGGTCGTGATCCCGCTGATCATCTCGACCCTGGCGCTGGGTGTGGCCGGGCTGGGCAGCATCAACCGGCTCGGGCGGATTGGCGCCGTCACCCTCCTCAGCTTCCTCGGCCTCACCGCGCTGGCCACCATGCTCGGCCTCCTTGCGGTGAACGTCATCCGGCCGGGGGACGGGCTGGATCCCGAGATGACGGCGAGGCTCATCGAAACCTACCGCGGCCAGTCCGACCAGGCCATGGGACTCGCGCAGGGGGCCCTCGGTATCGAGACACTGGTCAGGATCGTCCCCCGCAACCCGGTGCAGGCCGCGGCAAGCGGCGAGATGCTTGGCGTCATCTTCTTTGCGCTCATGATTGGCGTGGCCCTGACGATGGTGCCGGAGGAGAAAGCGGCGCCCCTGCTGCGGTTCTTCGACAGCGTGGCGGCGGTCACCATCGCGATCATCAATCTGGTGATGCGCTTTGCTCCCTACGCCGTCTTCGCGCTGATCTTCAGCGTCACCGCCCGCTTCGGCTTTCACATCCTTTTCAACCTCCTCAAATACGTCGGCACCGTCGTCGGCTGCCTGGCCCTGTTTCTGGTCGTCGGGTACGCGCTCATTCTCCAGTTCGTGGCCCGCCGGAACCCGCTGGATTTCTTCAGCAAGGCTCGCATCGTGATGCTGACCGCCTTTTCGACCTCGTCCAGCAATGCCACGCTGCCGACGACCCTGCGGGTAGTGGAAGAGGAGCTTGGTGTGCCCCGGCAGGTCTCAGGGTTCGTGATCCCGCTGGGCGCGACGATGAACATGAACGGCACGGCTCTCTTCGAGGGAGTCACCGTCCTTTTCGTGGCGCAGGTGTTCGGGATCGCCCTGTCGCTCGGTCAGCAGCTCATCGTCATCCTGATGTCGGTGGTGACGGCAATCGGAGTGGCGGGGATCCCCGGCGGATCGATCCCGCTCCTGATGATGGTGCTCGGCATGGTGGGGGTGCCGGTGGAAGGCATTGCAATCATCCTTGGTGTGGACCGCATCCTCGACATGTGCCGGACGGTGGTGAACGTGACGGGCGACATGGTCACCGCGACGATCGTGCACCGGTTCGAAGGGGCCCCGCTCGTGACGGCGGCGCCGGCAGGGGCGCCGTGACCCCGGGCCGTGCGGAGGCCTGGGCGCTCGTCTGTGAGTACACCCAGGGGGAGGGCCTTCGCAGGCACATGCTGGCGGTCGAGGCGGCGGTGCGCGGGTACGCACGGCTGTGGGGGGAGGACGAAGAGGGCTGGGGTCTGGTGGCGCTCCTGCACGACTTCGACTACGAGCGGTGGCCAGACCCGGCGAACCACCCCTATCGCGGGGTCGAGATCCTGCTGGGCCGCGGCTACCCTGAGTGGGTCACCCGCGCCATCCTCTCCCACGCCGACTATTCCGGCGTTCCGCGGGAGTCACGCCTGGAGCACACGCTCTACGCCTGCGACGAGATGTCCGGGTTCGTGATGGCGGCTGCGCTCGTCCGACCCTCCAAAAGCGTGCTCGACCTGGAGGCCGCGTCCGTCATCAAGAGAATGAAGGACAAGGCCTTCGCACGAGCGGTGAACCGGGAGGATCTGCGAAACGGGGCCGCGAAGATCGGGCTGCCCCTCGAGGAGCACATCGGCCATGTGATCGCGTTCCTCAGGGGGCAGGCCGGCCCGCTCGGGCTGCAGGGAAACCTCTGAACGTCCATTCGCGTAATACTTAGACACTTGGATACCGCATCTCCCTCCGCAACTGCGGCTTCCGTAGCCTCCGTGCCCGGTGATCCGGTCGTGCAGCTCGACGGCGTGACCGTCATCTACGGGCAGAACGAGGCTCTGAAGAACGTGACGGCGCACTTCGCGCGCGGCGCCGTCGGTCTGCTCGGCCCCAATGGTGCCGGGAAGAGCACGATGCTGAAGGCCCTGCTCGGGTTCGTCAAGCCTGACAAGGGACGGATGGCGGTGCTCGGGCTCGACGTGGCCCAGCGCCCGCTCGAGATCCGCGCCCGGGTCGGGTACATGCCTGAGAGCGATGCGCACATTCCCGGCATGAATGCGGTGTCGTTCGTCGCGTATTGCGGGCAGCTGGCCGGCCTGCCGCCGGTAGACGCCATGCAGCGCGCGCACGAGGTGCTCTATTACGTGGGGCTCGGGGAAGCCCGCTACCGGAATATCGAGACCTATTCGACCGGTATGAAGCAGCGCATCAAACTGGCGCAGGCGCTCGTGCACGACCCGGACCTGCTGTTCCTGGACGAGCCGACCAACGGGATGGATCCCAAGGGGCGCGATGAGATGCTGGAGCTCGTACGCGACCTGGCGCACAACAAGAACGTCAACCTGATCCTCTCGTCGCACCTGCTGCCCGACGTCGAGTTCACCTGCGACCACGTCATCGTGATGGACAAGGGGCAGGTGGCGGCGCAGGGCCCCATCCAGGAGCTCAAGGGGCCCGCCGGGCGCGTCTTCGAGCTGCGGATCAAAGGTGACCTGCCGGCGTTCATCGACGTCCTGCGGTCGGCCGGGCTCGAGTGCCAGTCTACCGACGAAGACGTGATGCGCGTGTTCGTGCCGTCCGGCGCGGGCGGGGGGACCAGCGACCAGCTGGCTATCTTCACGCTGGCGGCCCGTCACGGCGTGCAGGTGCGGCATCTCAGGCCCAGCGTGCCGACCCTCGAGGACGTGTTCGCGAAGGCCGTGGGCGAGGTCGTTCCCAACCCCTGACCGTTTCAGCAGACGCATGCCTATTCACGACCAGAGTTACCGCCGGTACGGCGGCGGCAGGACCGCGGGTGGCCGGGCCTGGATGGTGATCGCCAAGGCCGGCATCCGGACCATGCTGCAGAAGCGGTTGTTCCTCGGGCTCCTGCTGTTCTCCTGGGCTCCCTTCGTGGTGCGGGCCGTGCAGATCTACCTGGCGTCCACTTACCCGCAGGTCGCTGCCGTCCTGGACCCGGATTCGAAGATGTTCCGGGACTTCCTCGAGCAGCAGGACTTCTTTGTCTTCATCACGACGATCTACGTGGGCGCCGGGCTCATCGCGCAGGACAGGCGCGCCAACGCCCTCCAGATTTACCTGTCGAAACCGCTGATGCGTGCCGAATACATCGCCGGGAAGGCGGCCGTGCTGTTCGCCTTCCTGCTGCTGATCACGTGGGTGCCCGCCATGCTGCTGCTCTTTCTGCAGGTGATGTTCAAGGGCAGTTTCGAGTTCCTGCGCAACAACCTGTTTCTCTTTCCGGCGATTACGCTCGGTGCATTCCTCCAGGCGCTGCTGGCCACCTTCACCATGCTGGCCCTCTCCTCGCTCTCGAAGAGCAGCCGGTACGTCGGCATCCTCTACGCGGGCATCATCTTCTTTTCGGCCGCGGTGTACGGCGCGATGTACGCCATCACGGGCGGGAGCACGACGCTGTCGTACCTGTCCCTTGGCGCAAACCTCACCCAGGTGGTGGACGTGATCTTCCGAATCACCCCCCGCTACGCCACTCCCTGGCCGGTCTCCCTGACAGTGCTCATCGGACTGATCGTGCTCTCGATCTCAGTACTGGAGCGGCGGGTTCGAGGCGTGGAGGTGGTCACGTGAGCGCCCCGATTGTCTCGGCGGATCACGTCTCGAAGTGGTACGGCCAGGTCATCGGGCTCAACGACGTCAGCGTGGACGTGCCGGCCGGGATTACCGGACTGCTCGGCCCGAACGGGGCCGGCAAGTCGACCTTCATGAAGCTGATGACCGGGCAGCTCAAGCCGAGCAAGGGCACGATGAAGGTGCTCGGGGAGCCGATTTGGAGGAATCCGCGCCTCTATTTCGAGATCGGGTTCTGCCCCGAGCAGGATTCCTTCTACGAGCGGATGACAGGCCTGGAGTGGGTCACCGCGCTCGTGGGCTTGAACGGGCTCGCCGGGAAGGCGGCCGAGGAGGCGGCCACGCGGGCGCTCGTCCAGGTGGATCTCATGGAGGCCGCCAACAAGAAGATTGGCGCCTACAGCAAGGGGATGCGACAGCGCGTGAAGCTCGCGCAGGCCATCGCGCACGATCCATCCCTGCTGATCCTCGACGAGCCGCTGTCGGGCATGGATCCGCTGGCCCGCCGCCGCACGATCAGGCTTATCCGGGACTGGGCTCGAGCCGGCAAGAGCGTCATCGTCTCGAGCCACATCCTGCACGAGATCGAGTCGATGACCGGCAACATCCTCCTCATCAACAACGGCCGGATCCTGGCAGAGGGGGACGTACACCACATCCGGGATCTGATCGATGAGCATCCCCACACGGTGTACGTCCGCGCCGCCGACCCGCGAGGGCTGGCCCGGGAGTTCCTGGCCTATGCCGACGTGCGGAGTCTCAAGTTCGAGCAGGGTGCCGTGGTGGTCGAAACCGGCAAGCCCGACATCTTCTACGCGCGTCTGACCGAGATGGCGGCCAGCGGCCAGTTCGGACCGATTGAAGAGGTCACGTCGCCCGATGACAACCTCGCGGCAGTCTTCGAGTACCTGGTCAAGTGACAAGGCCGAGTCCAACTCCCAACGCCCAATTCCTAACGCCCAATTCCCAACTCCCAATTCCCAATGCCAAACGCCCAATTCCCAACTTCCAATTCCCAACTCTTGGATCTTGGACATTCGGGTTCGCGTTGGGACTTGGGACTTGGGAGTTGGGCCTTGAGAGTTGGGCGTTGGGAGTTGGGAAGTTGGGCGTTGGGAGCGGCCCCACGCGCTGTGATCGCGGCGCACCACGTGGGAAACTGCGGGGCACGGAGCAGGCGGAGCGCACGGAGCAGGGCACATCACGGAGACGCGGAGTCACGGAGAGACGCGGAGTCACGGAGACGAACCCACGCCAGGGCCTCCGTGTCTTCGTGCCTTCGTGGCGTGTTCTTTTCCGTGACCTCCGCCCCCTCGTCCCATCACTGTCCTGTCTACGTGACAGTTTCTTGAGAGTTAGGAGTTGGGCGTTGGAACTTGGCGGTTGGGAGTTGAGCGTTGGGGGTTGAAACGATCTCTCAGAAACCCCCTCTGCCAGCGCCAAGAATGCCGTTGGGATCCAGCGCCTTCTTGATCTCCGCAATGAGCGGCGCATTGGGCAGTGCCGGCCAGACATCGACTGATCTCTTCAGCCCTGGGGAGCCCCGGAGGATCAGGACATGATCCACGGCCGAAGAGCTCCTGAGCCTCCGCACGGCGTCTGCCCCCCTGATGTCGTCTCCCTCGATCGCGATCAGGCCGGAGCCCACGCCGGCCCGTCCGCGAAAGTGCAGGGCTCCGCCCGCCGCGAGGTCCTCCAGGAGGCGGAAGACCTCCGCAAGACGGGCAGGCGGCCAGCTCACCCTCACGATCGCGCCGTCACCCTCCCAGAGGGAAGCCTCGTGCGCATGCCAGAGCTCGCGCTCTTCGTTTCCGGTCAGGACCTGCGGGGCTCCCACACCCTCGAGGAGGCGACTGGCGTCGGTCACCTGCGCGTCCACGGCCGCCGGCACGGACGCAAACCGGAGAAGGCAGGCGGTCTCGTCAGCCCCCCGGCC
>JACCXG010000053.1 GCA_013697225.1 Acidobacteriota bacterium | reverse complement strand
GGGCCGAGATCGCGCTCATCACTATCGGCGAGCGTCCCACGGTGCTCGCCCCCTACTCGAAGGACACGGCTGCGCTCCAGGAGCGGACCCGGCGCATCTTCCCCCGTTCCGGATCCGGCGCCTATCTTCTCGACGCCATCTCCGATGCCAGCCGCGGGCTGGCGAAGCGGGAAGGGGCGCGCCGCGCCATCGTCGCTATCACGTTCGAGGGAACGGAGTACAGCAACCGGCAGCACGCCCAGGTGCTCGAGGAGCTCACCAGGAGCGGCGCCGCGCTCCATGTGCTTGCGGTGGGAAGCCCGTCCGGGTCTCTGAACGACGAGATGAGGAACCGCAACATGCTCATCGGCGAAGGGACCTCACGGACGGGGGGCCGGCGCGACCAGGTGCTCGCCCTCTCCGGGCTACCCGAGCGGCTCAAGCAGGCCGCCGACGAGCTCGTGCACCAGTACGTCCTCACCTACAGCCGCCCCGACACGCTGATTCCCCCCGAAAAGATCGAGGTGTCGACCACGCGTCCCGGCGTGACGGTGCGGGCGCCGACGAGGGCGCCGGCACGCTGACATGCCCCCACGCCGCCATCCGGTGCCTCTCGCCGCCCTCGTCGGGCTGCTGCTGTGCGCCGTGGGCGTCCGCACTGTCCTTGGTGGGCAGGACCGGATCCGCGGCGGCATCGATGTGGTCTCGCTGCACGTCACGGTGACCGACGGGGGGCGCTACGTGACGGACCTCGAGGAGGGGGACTTCGACATTTTCGAGGACGGTGTCCGGCAGGACATCAGCTTCTTCTCACGCGGACATCAACCGATTGCGCTCGCCGTGCTCCTCGATACGAGCGCCAGCATGGAGGGGACGCTCCCGCTGGCACAGGAGGCCGCCGCAGGCTTCGCCCGGAGGATGCGCGAGGGGGACGTGATGGAAGTCGTGGAGTTCAACGCCCAGGTCAACGTCCTCCAGACCTTCACCGGCGATGCCCCGGCCGTCGAACGTGCGATCCGGAACACGGTCGCGAGGGGCTCGACCGCGCTCTACAACGCCGTGTACATCTCACTCAAGAGTCTGGACAAAGCGCGCGCGGCGAGCACCGCCGAGATCCGCCGGCAGGCAATCGTGGTGCTCTCGGACGGCGACGACACCTCGAGTCTCGTCGGCTACGACGAGATCCTGGACCAGGCGAAACGCTCCGAGACCGCTATCTACGCCATCGGTCTGCGACCGACCGGCGCGTATCGCCGCGAGTTCAAAGGAGCCGAGTTCGTGCTGCGCCAGCTCTCGCAGCAGACCGGCGGCCATGTTTTCTTCCCGGCCACGGCGGCCGAGCTCCCGAAAATCTACGATCAGATTGCGCAGGAGCTCGCGAGTCAGTACTCCATCGGCTACACGCCGAAGAATACGCTCCGCAACGGAGCCTGGCGCCGCCTGGCGGTGCGCATCGGCCGGCCGGGCCTGGTCGGGCGAACCAGGCTGGGATACTTCGCCCCCGGGGCACGGTCGTAGCCAGAGATGCACCTGGTGCCCCTTTTTCTCTATGCCTGCGCCACGGGCGCCTATCTCGCGCACTTCGCGCGCCGCAACCCGGCCACCGGCCGCCTCGCGACGGGGCTCCTCGGCGGCGCCATCCTCGCGCACACATTCCTCATCGGCATGCAGACCGTCGAGGCGGGGCACGCCCCGCTCGTGGGAACCACCGCCGCGCTCTCGGCCTTCGTCTGGCTGTTCGGCCTGTCGTACATGTACGTCGAGCTCACGACTGACGAGCGGGCAATGGGGGTGCTCGTCAGCGCCCTGCTGACCGTGCTGTACATCATCCCCGCGTTGAACCCCGGCGTGAGCACGCGCCCGGAAGTGCTTCGCAGTCCGCTCTTCACCTTTCACGTCACGGCCATGCTGTTCGCCTACGCGAGCCTCGCCCTCGCATGCGTGATCGGGGTGACCTACGTGCTGCTGTTCAAGGAGATCAAGGCGAAGCACCTCGGGTTCTTCTACGCCCGGCTGCCCTCTCTCCAGGTCCTCGACAGCATGAACGGACGGGTGATCACGATCGGCTGGCTTTTCCTCACCGCCGGCATCGCCATCGGCATCGTCTGGGCGACCCAGGTCCGGCCGTCGGCGGACCCCCGGCTCCAGGCCATGCACATCCAGGATCCAAAGATCCTTGTCGCCCTCGTCTCCTGGTGTGTGTACTCTTTCGCCTTGTTCGCCCGGCGTGCGATAGGGTGGACGGGGCGGCGCGCCGCGTGGCTGTCGGTTCTCGCGTTCGTGATCGTGCTGCTGAACTTCGTCCCCGTCGGGTACTTCCTGACGGAGAGTCATAATTTCTGATGATGCGCCTCTTCGCCGTCGGGCTGAGTCATCGTAGCGCGCCGGTCGAGCTCCGCGAGTGCGTGGACTTCTCACGCCTCGGCGTAGCCGAGGCGCTGGCGGCGCTGGCCGCCCGCGGGGTCTCGCGCGAGATGGTGGTGCTCTCGACGTGCAACCGCGCCGAGATATACGCCGTTGCCGGGCCTGACGGTCCGGACGCGATCGGCCGCTTCTTCGCTGACTACCACGGCATCCCGCTGGCCCGGATCTCGGAACACCTGTACGTGCGCCGCGGGGCTGACGCGGCACGGCACCTGTATCGGGTGGCGGCAGGGCTGGATTCGCTTGTCGTCGGCGAGCCGCAGATCCTCGGCCAGGTGAAAGCCGCCTACGCGACCGCCAGCGACAACGGCTTCACGGCAGCCGTCACCAATCGTCTCTTCCACACCGCATTCGGCGTCGGCAAGCGGGTCAGGACCGAGACGGGCCTGAGCGAAGGGGCCGTATCGGTCAGTTACGCGGCGATTTCTCTCGCCCGGAAGATCTTTGGCGATCTGGGAGGCCTCAACGTCGTCGTGCTGGGCGCCGGCGGCATGGCGAAGCTCACGGCGGTGCACCTGCGGAGCCAGG
>JACCXG010000042.1 GCA_013697225.1 Acidobacteriota bacterium | reverse complement strand
GACCCCAGGCCGCAAGCAGGAACTCCGACCTGAAGAGGCCGATCCCCACCGCGCCGCGTTCAATCGCCCGTCCCGCATCGTCTGGCGCCTCGATGTTGGCCTCGAGCCGGATGTGAATGCCGTCCGCGGTCACGGCCGGCAGCTGCCGGTACTCGTCGAGCGACTGCTCGTGTGCCTCGCGGCGACGCCGGCGGGCTGCGATCTGGCCGAGCGCTTCGTCGTCCGGATCGAGCAGGACATCCCCCGTGGCGCCGTCTACGGCTATCTGGGTGCCCGGGGAGATGATGGCGCTGGCATCGTGCAGCCCGGCCACCGCGGGGATGTGGATCGAGCGCGCGAGAATGGCTGTGTGGGACGTCCAGCTTCCGGCGTCGGTCACGAGTGCGGCCAGCCGGGACCAGTCGAGCTGCGCGATGACCGACGGCGTGATCTCGTCGGCGACCAGGACGAGGGGCCCCTCGAGACCTTCGAGCAGGTCGCCCGGATCACCGGCCGCTCGCAGGTTCATGCACAGCCGCCCCACCACGTCGGCAACGTCCCCTTTGCGCTCGCGCAGGTACGCGTCGTCTGCCTCGTCGAAGAACGCCGCGATCTGTTCCAGGGCTCGATGAAGGGCTGATTCCGCATTCAGCCGGTCCTCGCGAATGATGGCGGCCGCGCGGTCGATCAGCATCGGATCGTCCAGCATCAGAAGCTGCGCGTCGAAGAGGTAGGCATAATCGGCGCCTGCGACATCTGCCATGCGTGTCTTGATGTGCTCGATCTGGCTGCGGGACTGCGCCCGGGCCTGGTCGAGGCGTTCCAGTTCCCGGCCGATGAGCGCGTCCGGTACGCGGAACCCCCGCTCGCGGGTCCCGCGCTTGAGGACGAGCGCCCGTCCGACCCCGATGCCGGGTGACACGCCAAGACCCTTCAGTTGCACGGCGCCTCGTCGAAGCCCCGCTCGATGAGGGCGCGGAGAGTTTCGACGGCATCGGCTTCGTCAACGCCGTCGGTGGTGATGGTCACGGCGGTACCCTGGGCCGCCGTGAGCAGCAGAAGTCCCATGATGCTCTTGCCGTCGATCTCGCGATCACCCTTCGCGACCCGCACGCGCGACTCGAAGGCACTCGCCGCATGGACGAAGCGTGCGGCCGCGCGCGCGTGCAGCCCGAGGGGATTCGTAATCGTGACGGTGCACGCCGTCATGTCTTCTGCCCTTTCAGCAGCTCGGAGGCCACCCAGATCGCATTCCGGCCGTGCTCACGCATCTCCGCTGCAAGCGTCTGCAGATCCTTGCCCGGCTGCGGACGCGCGAGCTTGATGAGCATCGGCAGGTTGACGCCCGTCATCACCTCGACGTGCGGCGAGACGAACGTCACCGCCAGGTTGGCTGGCGTCCCGCCAAACATGTCCGAGAGGACGAGGACGTCCACGTCCGCCGGCTCCCGCAGTTCGGCTCCGGAAGCTCGAGCCGACAGGGACGCCTGCACGCGCGCAATCGCCCGGCCGATCTCCTCCCGTGCCTGATCCACGTCGTCATGCCAGCCGATCGACACCGCCGTGAAGTGCGGGAGGTCCCCGACAATCATCTCCGCGGAGTTGACCAGCTCCGCGGCCAGCTGGCCGTGGGTGACGACGACGACGCCAAGCGTCGGTTGTGTGTCGTTACTGTTCATTCGCAATGTCCCTGTGCCGCACGCGCACGCGGACGCCCTGAATGCCGCCCAGCCCCTTCTTCAGCGATTCAGCGATGGCCACCGATCGGTGCCGCCCGCCGGTGCAGCCGATGCCGACCGTCAGGTACGACTTGCCTTCGTGGACGTATTGCGGAACGAGGAATCGGAGCAGATTCAGCGTGTGCTCCAGGAACTCGTGGGTGGCGTCGGCGCGGTCGATGTATTCCACCACGTCCGGGTCGCGACCGGTATGCGGCCGCAGCTCGGGGACGAAGTGCGGGTTGGGCAGGAAGCGCACATCGAACAGCAGGTCGGAATCCACCGGAATCCCGTGCTTGAACCCGAAGCTCAGAATCGTGACGACGAGCTGTGCCCCGGGAGCCCGCCCGCTTGCCACCCCCGTGAAGACCTGGCGGAGCTCGTGGACGGTCATCTCCGACGTATCGATGATGTGGTCGGCCATCCGCTTGATCCGCGCGATGGCGCGCCGTTCCTCGCGGATGCCTTCCAGGGCGGACCGGTCGGGGGCCAGCGGGTGCGGCCGGCGCGTCTCGCTGAAGCGGCGCACCAGGGTTTCCTCGGCCGCGTCCAGGAAGATCAGAACGGGCTCCAGGCCGCGGGTGGCTTTCAGCTTCTCGAAGATGCCGGGAAACTCCTCCAGCATGCGCCCTTCGCGCACGTCGACCATCACGGCGGCCCGGGCGATCTCGCTCCCGGCGCGAAGCGTCAGTTCGGCCAGCGTCGGCAGCAGCATGACGGGCAGGTTGTCGACACAGAAATAGCCGAGGTCCTCCAGGGCCCGCATGGCCTGCGACTTCCCCGAGCCTGAGGCGCCTGTGAGGACGACAAACCGCGAGGCCACAGCGGTCCGGGCGGCCCGCCGGGCGGCGTGACGTTTCTCCCGTGTCACAGATCCTCTCCGTGCTCGAGCGCCCCGGCTACGGCTCCGGACTCCAGGCTGCGGTTCAGCCGATCCAGCAACCGCCGCGCGGCGTCATTGCCGCGCGCCCTCAGGAGCTGGTTGCGAGCGGCGACCTCGACAAGAATGGACACGTTCCGCCCCGGAGCTACAGGCATCCTGATCATGGGGATTCGCACCCCCAGCACCTCGTACCTTGCATCGTCGATTCCGAGCCGATCGTACTCGCGGCCAGGCTCCCAGCGTTCGAGCTGGACGACGAGCTCCACGCGCTTGGACGTGCGGGTGGAGGCGACGCCGAAAAGGTCCTGCACGTTAATCAGCCCGAGGCCCCGGATCTCCATGTGGTGCCGGGTCAGCTCCGGGCAGCTCCCGAGCACGAACGACTCCGCGCGGCACTTGAGCTCGACGGCATCGTCGGCGACCAGCCGATGCCCGCGCACCACAAGGTCCAGCGCGCACTCGCTCTTGCCGATGCCGCTCTCCCCGACAACCAGCACGCCAAGGCCGAGAACGTCCATCAGCACGCCGTGCACGGTTGTTCTGGGCGCAAGGAAATTGTCGAGGACCGCCCCGAGGCGGGACATGGCGTCCGGGGTGGCAGCAGATGTCCTGAGGAGCGGGACGGCGGTGCGGTCGGCGGTTTCCCTGAGCTCACGCGGAGGATCGAATCCCTGAGTGATGAGAACCGCTGGCAGATCATGGCCGTACAGCCGGCGGAGCGCCGCATCTCGCAGATCTTTCGAGAGCGACTCGAGGTAGCGGATCTCGCTGTCGCCGAAGAGGAGGACCCGGCCGCCGCGCACCGCGGCATCGAACCCCGAGAGTGCGAGCCCGGTTTTCTGCGGGTGAGCGCTGGTGACCTGCCGCTGGAGGCCCGAACCGCCCGCCAGCAGGTCCACGAGGAGACCCGACTGCGGCGAGGCATTCAGCTCCTCCATCAACACCGCAATCGTGACGCCGGTGGGTCGTGAAAGGGCGCTCATGACGGCTCGCGCCAGCGATCAGTCAGGTTCGATCAGGCCGAGGTTCCCGTCCCGGCGCCGGTAGATGATGCTGATGGCATCGGAGTCCGCATTGCGGAACACGACAAAAGCTTCGGTGGTTCCCTCGACCTGACCCGCCGCGTCGTCGAGGGTCATCGCTTTCACCGGATAGCGGCTGCGGCGAATCACGCGCGGTGCCGCGGGTTCTGTGACCTCGGTGGGGGCCGCGGTGGTCCTGCGCGTGCTCGTGCCTGCGGCGGCTGTGGGTACCCGTCGGCGGGGTGCGGAACGCTTCCGTTCAGCCCACTTGCTCTTCAGCCGCTTGGCCTGCGCCTCCACCTTCTCGGTTGCCTGCCGGATGGCGAGGGTCCAGCCGTTGCCCTCCCCCATGCCGCTGAGGGCGTGGTCTCCGCGCGCGCGGACGACGATTTCCACGCGGTGGCGGTATTTTTCCAGGGTCAGCACGACGTTGGCCGAGACGGCGCTGTCGTTGAGCAGCCGTTCGATACGTGCGACGCGGCGCTCGATGAGCTGTCGGAGCGCCGGGGTGATTTCGAGGTGCCGGCCTGTGATGTCGAGTTGCATAGTCAGTGTTGGGATGCCGGTCAACTCAGAAGAGCACCTTCCGCTGGTTGGAGGTCGGGATCTTCAGTTCTTCGCGGTACTTCGCGATCGTGCGCCGGGCAAGCATCAGCCCTTCCTTCTGAAGGATGCTGACGATCTTCGAGTCGCTGAGCGGCTTCCGTGGATCCTCGTTTTCGATGATTTTCCGGATGCGCTGTTTGATGGTGACCGACGAGACGCTCTCGCCGTACGAGCTGCTGATGCCGCTATGAAAGAAGTACTTCAGTTCGAACACGCCCTGCGGCGTGTGCATGTACTTGTTGTTCACCACACGGCTGACGGTCGACTCGTGCATCCCGATATCGTTGGCGACATCGCGAAGCACCAGCGGACGCAGGTACTCGATGCCCTGATCGAGGAACTCCCGCTGGAAGTTGATGATGCTCGTGGCGACCTTGTGAATCGTCTTCTGCCGCTGATCCACCGACTTGATCAGCCACAACGCCGAGCGGAACTTGTCCTTGACGTACGCACGCGTTTCGTCGCCGGACTCCGCACCAGCCTGTGCACTCTTGTCGAGCAGCCGCCGGTAGACCGGACTGATCCGCAGCTGCGGCAGCCCTTCTTCGTTCAGCATGGCGACGTACTGATCCTCGATCTTGACGACGTAGACGTCCGGGATGACGTACTGCGACTGCGAGGGGTTGTACCGGCTGCCAGGCTTGGGATCGAGGTTCCTGATGATCTCGACGTGCTGCTTCAGTTCCTCGATGGGCATCCCGAGCTTCCGGGAAATCTCGGGGACCTGGTGGTTCTGCAGGAGCCGCAGGTGTTCGGTGACGATCTTTTCCGAGGGGGTGCCCTCCAGCCCGAGGTGGCGGATCTGCAGCCAGAGACATTCCTGGAGGTCCCGCGCGGCGACGCCGATAGGGTCGAACGTCTGCACGTGCTGCAGCGCCTGCTCCACGTCCCCGACGGGCCACTCCCCCATGGCCGCGATCTCCTCAACCGAGGCGACCAGGTAGCCATCGTCATCCAGGTTGCCGATGATCGCCCCCCCGATCTCCCTCACGCCGTCGTCGTTGGTCTGCAGCGAGAGCTGCCAGAGCAGGTGGTCGGCGAGCGAGGCCGCCGTGGAGAGCGTGTTCTCGATTGGCGGCAGTTCCTTCACTTCAGAAGGGGTGCGCGAGCGGTAGCCATCGTCCAGGTAGTCGCCGAAGAAGTAGTCGTAATCGGCGTCGTCCCAGGTGTCGGGCTTCTCGGTGGCGGGCTGGGCCTCCTGCTTTTCAGGTTGTTGCTGCTCCGCCGGCTGCAACTCCTCGGTCGGGACCTCCTCCAGCAGCGGGTTCTCCACCATCTCCTGGTTCAGAAGATCTGCCAGCTCGAGCGTCGACATCGGCAGCAGCTTGATCGCCTGCTGCAACGAGGGCGTCAGAATGAGCTTCTGAACGAGCTTTGTATGTAGTTTCTGCTGGATTGCCATGGTCGGTTCGTGGGTCCCGCCACCCTGATTTTAGTCCAATCGGAAGTCGGCGCCGAGGTAAATCCGTTTCACGTCCTCGTCGGCGGCCAGGCTAGCGGGTGTGCCGTTCTTGAAGATGATCCCATCGTGCACGATATACGCGCGGTCGGTGATTCGCAGGGTTTCCCTCACGTTGTGGTCGGTAATCAGCACTCCGATTCCGCGGGATTTCAGGTGGACGATAATCTTCTGGATGTCCGTAACGGCTATGGGGTCGATGCCCGCAAAGGGCTCGTCGAGCAGCATGAACCTCGGAGACATCACAAGCGCACGAGTGATTTCCACCCGCCGCCGCTCACCTCCAGAGAGTGTGTACGCTGCCGCCTTGGCCAGGGGGGTCAGCCCGAGTTCTCCGAGGAGCTCCCGCATCCGACGATGTCGCGCCCGGCTGTCCATGTCGAGCGTCTCCAGGATGGCCATGAGATTCTGCTCGACCGACAGACCACGGAAGATCGATGGTTCCTGCGGCAGATAGCCAATCCCCCGTCTGGCTCGCACGTACATCGGGTCGTCAGTGACGTCGCTGCCGTCCAGCAGGACCCGTCCGGAGTCGGGCGACGCCAGGCCGACCACCATCGAGAACGTCGTCGTCTTCCCCGCCCCGTTCGGACCCAGCAGGCCGACCACCTCCCCTGAGGCAATCTCGAGGTTCACACCCCGCACCACGGTGCGCCCGGCGTACGCCTTCGTCAGCTCTTCCGCGTGCAGGGTAGCCATCAGTTCCCTGCTGGGGCCGCGCACGGCCTGCTGCGGGCCGGAGAAATGCCATTGCTCTTGATGGTCGTGTCGACGTTCGACTTCCGGAACGTTACGGATGTCGCCACCGTCACCCGGCACTCACCCGGCGTTTTCTCTTCGATCTCCACCGGGCTGCCGTTCATCACGTACGTCTCGTCCGCCGTTGTGTAAATCAGGTGGTTTCCTGTCGCGATGCGGGCGCCCTCCCGCGCCGTGACACCGACGTGCGCTTCCGCGCGTTCGAGTTCGTTGCTCCCTTCCTTCAAGAACAACTCGATCCGGTCCGCCGTCACGTCTCCCTGGGGCCCGACCACGTTGGCCTTCCCGGAGGGACCGGCCGTGTAGGTGGCGATTCGTTTGTCTTCCGTATATACGAGCGTTTCGCTCGTGGCCCTCGTCGGGACCAGTCGCGTGGCCGTCGTCTTCGCGTCGGTTTCCTCGAAGAACATGATCGACCGTACACGCCCGCGCGCGGTGAGGTTCCCGGTCCTATCGTCGATGATGATGGTGTCGGCCTGGATCTGCGTCTGCCCTTGGAACAGCCTGGCGTCTCCCTCGTACGTCGCCAGCCCTGCCGCGCCGTCGTACGCGAGGCGGTTTGCCGTTACGTTCACCGGCTCGTTCTCCTTCAGCATGGACGGGAGCCGGCCACCGTCTTTCCCCGCCGCCGGAGGGCTGTTTTTGGCCCTCTGGCGCTTGTCCTCCCCGCGAGCCTGCGGCTGCAGCGAGCTCCGGACGTCGGTGTCGGCCTCGAGCTTGCGGGTGCCGACGGTGAACTTGACGGTGCGGGCGTTGACGAGCACGCGGCCGTCATTCACCGAGGAGGGCGGGCCGGCATCCCCTGGGGAGGGAATGAGATCGAACGCATCGGCAGCCACGTGGTAAATCGCCCGTTTCCCCTCAGCTGACGTCCCGCCGTCATGGATCTGCACGTTACCGCGGAAATCCGCCTGCTTGATGTCGCCGAGCCCAGGTTGTGTCTCGATTACCAGCGTTTGTGACCGCCCGGTCCGCTCCGCCGGCGGGGCGCCACGGCCTCCGGCGCGCAACTCCTTGAACGTAACCCCCCCGCCAAACGCGGCCGTCTGAATGCCTTCAGGACCGCCAGAGCGGAGAGTGGCGGCGTCAATCCGCCTGGCCGGTTCGGT
>JACCXG010000218.1 GCA_013697225.1 Acidobacteriota bacterium | reverse complement strand
TGTAGGGCTTGAGGTCGTGCTCGCGCAGGTATCGATACACGGCGATGTAGGCCGAGCCCTTGCGGTGCGGCGAGTCCTCGATGTTTTGCACGCGGCCGCCCGGCGGCAAGCCCTTCGGCGTCACGTTCTTCCAGGTCTTGCCGTTGTCGCGCGACACGTGAACCGGCCCATCGTTGGCGCCGACCCACAGCACGCCACGTTCGAGGCGCGACTCGACCATCGAGTAGATGGTCGAGTAGACCTCCTCGCCGGTGATGTCGCGGGTGATCGGATTGCCAGGGACGATCTGGAATTCAGGCTCGCGCGCTGTCAAATCGGGGCTGAGGATGTCCCACGTCACCCCCTCGTCGGTCGAGCGGTGGAGCACGTGTGACGCCTGGTAGACGACGCGCTCGTCGTGTGGCGACAGGTAGACCACCGTCTGGCGCGGGAAGCGATACTTGATCTCATCCGGATCGTGGCCATAGCGATTCTGCGGATAAATCCAATAGTGCTTTTCCTGTCCCGTGACGACGTTGTAGCGTCCCAGTTCGCCTTTGCATGCGCCCCAGATCACCGTGCCGTCGCGACGCGGCCAGATGCCGCCGGTTTCGCAGCCGGACGCCTGGACCCAGAATTGCGCCGGATGGTCGAGCCCCCACGAAACCGGTGAGACGCTGGGAACAATCAGCGTGGTGTTGTCCTGCTGCGGCACGTAGAGCCGGTAGGGATACTGATCGTCCACGGCGACCATGTAGTACTCCGCGTGGGGCTGGTTGAGAATCGACGACCAGCTCCGCCCGCCGTTGAGCGTCACGTTGGCGCCGCCGTCGTTGACTTGCAGGAAGATGTCCGGATTGTCGGGGTTGATCCACATGCCGTGGTTGTCCACATGCGGTGTCGTAATGGTGGTAAATGTTTTGCCACCGTCCGTCGACTTGTGAAAGAGCAACGCGCTCACGAAGACGGTGTTTTGGTCACGGGGGCTGGCGTTGACGTAGTTGAAGTAGAACGGCCGCTGGCGGAGCTGTGTGCTGTTGTTGATGAGCGACCAGGATTCGCCGGCATCGTTCGAGCGGAACAACCCGCCCTCGGGGCCCGGCGCCTCAATCATCGCGTAGACCACTTGGGGGCTGCTGCGCGCGATGTCGAGATCGATCTTGCCGATGAGCGTCGACGGAAGTCCCGCAGAGACCTTCTTCCAGGTCTCTCCGCCATCGACGGACTTCCAGATGCCGCCTTTGTCGGCCGGCCCGCCGCTGATGATGTCCCAGCCTTTGCGGAAGCCGCGGTACGTGGCCGCATACAGCACGTCCGGGTTCTGCCAGTCCACCTCCAGGTCGCGCGCGCCGTGCTCGGTGTCGACGTAGAGTGTCTTGCGCCACGTCGTGCCGCCGTCGGTCGTTTTGAAGACGCCGCGCTCTTCCGTTGGTCCGAAGGGCGATCCAGACGCGGCTGCCCAGACGATGTCGGGGTTGGTCGGGTGCACGCGAATGGCGCCGATTTGTCCGGCCTCCTTGAGCCCGGCGAACCGGAAATTGCGACCGGCGTCGGTCGATTTGAAGACGCCGCGTCCGATGATCACGTTCGATCGGATGGCCGCGCTCCCGGTCCCGACCCAGACCTGGTCCGGGTTCGACAGGGCGACGTCGATCGAGCCGATCGATCCGGTGGTAATCTGGCCGTCGCCAACCGGATACCAGGTGATCCCGGCATCGTCCGTTTTCCAGACGCCGCCGCCGCTGGCGCCCGCGTAGAAGGTGTGCGGCTGCTGCCTCACGCCGGCAAAGCCGGTGACGCGGCCTCCGCGCGAGGCGCCGACGTTGCGCCACTTCAAGTCCGCGAACGCCTGCGGCGCGACGATCTGGTTGGCATCACCCTGAGCCAGCAGGGCCGCCGGCGTGGTCGGCGCGCCGCCGGCGGAGAGGAGGACGGCGAGCAGAGCGGCCGCCGCCAACGCTGGTGTGGACTTGCAAAGGTGGATCTTCATAACGTCCTCAGAAGAAGGAATCAAGGTGAGGGAACCGACGAAGTATAGCTCGCAGCGCCGTGTTGTAACGAATCAGTAACATCGACGTAACGCCGGACTAACATTGCGGCCCGACAATACACCGAATGGCATTTCGCCCAGTTGTCTTCATCGCGCTGTGTGTCTTCGTGACGCCGGCGTCTGCACAATCGCCCGCCGTTTTGCTGCCGAAGGATCAGCCGGCCCCCTCGTCAGCGTCAGACCCTCCGGCCATCCGGCGCTGGTTCGATCTTCAGAACGTCCACCTCATGTCGCGCTTCCGCTGGGTCGAGGCGAGCGACGGCCGCCTGACCTCGAGCACGCATCAGTGGCAGCCGAATTGTCGCGGCCGCGTGCTGTTCGACTCCGAGGCGCGCTACAGCGTGCACTTCAATGCCAACAGCGGCAGCCACTTCGTCTCTGGCTGGAACAACAGCGGCGGCGGCATTGGCGAGTTTGCTGGCGACTTCAACATCAGGCAGGTGTTTCTCGCCGCCGAGCCGGTGCGCGGCCTGGAGTTCCAGATCGGCGGGCTGTACCCGGTACGGGGCGAGAACACGGAGATCAGCACCTACGACAACGACGCCTACCTCGTCGGCGAGCGCGTGACATTTCGGCGGGCGGAGGGCGCCTTGTCGCAAGTGGCCGCGACGCTCGGACACATTGGCGACTATCGGACACCCAACGTGTTCAGGCGGCTCGATGCCATGGGCGACATCAATTACGGGCAGGTTCTGGTCGGCGCTCGCCTCGGTTCGTTGACCAGCGTGTCCGCGGATTACACCCACGAGGACGGCCG
>JACCXG010000032.1 GCA_013697225.1 Acidobacteriota bacterium | reverse complement strand
CTCTCGGCCCTGCTCCTGACGCGATCGTCACATGGGCGCGTGGGCTTCTTCGCCGGGATCGAGCGGGTCATCACGTCAGGCACCCACGCCTATATCTGGACGCTCGGACGGCTGATGCGGGTCAGGTGGGCGGTCGTCCTCTGCTTCATCGTGGGTCTTGGCGCGACCTATGCGATGTATCAGATCGTGCCGCGGTCGCTTGTGCCGGAAGAGGATCCTGGCTATTTCATCACCGTGGTGCAGGCGCCGGCCGGTGCGTCGCTGCAGTACACGGGGGACATCGCGCGGCAGGCGGAGCAGATCATGATGAAGGACCCCGATATCGAGGGGGTCTTCTCGGTCATGGGCTTCAGCTTCAGCGGAGCGGCCCCGAACCAGGGGCTCATCTTCTCCAGCCTGAAGCCCTTCGACGAGCGAAACGGGGATGAACACGCGCTGAAGGCCGTGCTCGACCGGTTGCGTGGACCGCTGTTCGGGATCAGCGGTGCCATGGTCATCCCGTTCGCGCCGGCGCCGATTCCCGGACTCGGGGAGTTCGGCGGCTTCGAGTTCCAGGTCCTCGATCAGACTGGTGGGGATATTCAGGCGCTGGCGGATGCAACGTTCGGGATGGTCGGGGCCGGAAATGCCTCCCCCCGGCTGCAGGCCCTCTTCAGCTCGTTCACGGTGAACGACCCTCAGCTGTCGGTCGATATCGATCGTGAGCGGGCGCTGGCGCTTGGCCTCCCGATCGGCGAAGTGACGAGCGCCCTGCAGATCTATCTGGGCTCGCAGTACGTCAACGACTTCGACTTCAACAACCGGGCCTATCGCGTTTACGTGCAGGCGGACAAAGCCTTCAGGTCCGACCCGCGCGGATTGAAGGAATTGTACGTGCGCACGAACGCTGGACAGATGCTCCCGCTCCAGAGCGTGGTGAGCGTGCGGGAAACGACATCGCCGGCGGTCATCAGCCATTTCAACCTGTTCCGATCCGCCACGATCAACGGGTCGGCCGGGCTGGGGTTCAGCTCGGGTCAGGCGCTCGAGGAAATGGAGCGGATCGCAGCCGATACGCTCCCGCAGGGAATGGGCTTCGCGTGGTCCGGGCTGTCACTGGAAGAGAGCCGGGCCGGCCGGCTCTCGTTCCTCATTTTCGGCCTGGCGCTGCTGCTCGTCTATCTGACGCTGGCCGCTCAGTACGAGAGCCTGGTCCTCCCCTTCATCGTGCTGCTTGGCGTGCCGCTGGCGGTCCTCGGCGCGTTGAGCGCGCAGTGGCTTCGCGGTTTTGCAAACGACGTCTACTGTCAGATCGGGCTCCTGGTCCTCGTCGGGCTTGCCGCGAAGAACGCGATCCTCATCGTGGAGTTCTCGGAGCAGCTCCGGCAGAAAGGGCTGACCATCGTGGAAGCGGCCATCGAGGCGGCCCGAATCCGGCTCCGTCCGATTCTGATGACCTCGCTTGCCTTCATGCTGGGCGTGCTGCCCCTGGTCTTTGCCACCGGCGCGGGCCGCGAGGCGCGCCATTCGGTGGGTACGGCCGTGTTCGGAGGGATGCTGCTGTCCACGTTCCTCAACCTGGTGTTCATCCCGGTCCTGTACGTCGTCGTGCAGAACCTCAGGGGACGAGTGGGAAAACCGGGCGTTTCTTGACACTCTTTCGAGTCGCGTAGTACGCTGGCCGGTCTTTTTCTGTATCAGGGTCGGGGCGCCGGCCTCGGGGACACGCATTACAGTCGGACCAGACGCGTTCGGCTCGGCCCCGGCGGTGCCCGGCAGCCGGCGTCGGGCGGTCAAACAGCGAGGAGAGCGGCAATGCAGATCGACGAACGGGTCGTCGACGGGGTGACGGTTCTGGATCTCAAGGGGAAGATGACGCTCGGGGAAGGCGACGAGTTGCTGAAGGACAAGATCAATTCGCTGATCCAGCAGGACCGGAAAAAGCTGCTGCTCAACCTCGAAGGCGTGCCTTACATCGACAGCGCCGGCCTTGGCGAGATCGTCCGGACCTACACGACCGTCAGCCGCCAGGGGGGAAAGCTGAAGCTGCTCAACCTGACCAAACGCATTCAGGATCTGCTCGCCATCACCAAGCTGCTCACGGTCTTCGAAACGTACGACTCCGAGCAGGAAGCGATTCAGAGCTTCACCTAGGCGAGGCTGCCGGCCTGCACTGACGCTGCGGCGGACCGCCGTGCCTGGCGGCGGTCACGCCCGACCCGCCGCGCTCCCGATGGCGCGACCATCTTTTCCGGACATCATCAAGGGAACCGGTCCCGACGGGGCGGTGTCCCAGCCTGGCTCCACTTCGGTGGTGCTCGGGCTCCTCGTGTCTCTGCGCCCCTCGCAGTGGACGAAGAACCTCATCATCTTTGCCGCGCTGCTGTTCGGCCAGCGTCTGTTCGATGCCTCCTCGGTCATCAGGGCCGTCGAGGCGTTCGCGGTGTTCTGTGCTCTGTCAGGTGTCGTCTACCTCGTCAACGATCTGGCGGACCGCGAGGCCGATCGGCGGCACCCGGTAAAGAAGGACAGGCCGATTGCCTCGGGAGCCGTTCCGGTGGGGGCGGCCCTTCTTGTCGCCGCGGTGCTCACCGCCGGGGGCCTGGGGATGGCCTTCTGGATGGGCCGGGCGTTCGGCGGGATGGCGCTGGCCTACGTGGTGCTGCTGGCAGCCTATTCGGGCCCGCTGAAGCACATCGTCATCATCGACGTGCTGACCATTGCCATCGGGTTCGTGATTCGCGCGGCGGCCGGGGCGGTGGCCATTGCGGTACCGATCAGCCCCTGGCTCTACGTGCTCACGATCCTTCTCGCGCTGTTCCTGGCGCTCAGCAAGCGGCGGCACGAACTCGTACTGCTGGCGGATGGCGCAACAGGGCACCGGCCAATTCTGCAGGAATACAGCCCGTACCTCCTCGACCAGATGATTTCGGTCGTCACGGCCTCGACGCTCGTGGCGTATGCGTTCTACACCGTGAGCCCTGAGACAATCGAGCGCTTCCACTCGGACCGCCTCGGGCTGACGCTGCCGTTTCCGCTCTACGGCATCTTCCGGTACCTTTATCTGGTGCACCAGAGGGCGGGCGGCGGCAGCCCGTCGGACATGCTGCTGACCGACCGGCCGCTCCTGGCCTGCGTCGCGCTGTGGGCGGTGGCGGTCACGTTGATCATCTACGGCCCATCTCCGCTGCTGCCCTGGCGCACGTAGCTCGATATCCAGGGACCACGAATACATGAGCAAGGCAAGAGTCGCCATCCTCCGCACTTCCCCCGCCACCGTGCTGCGGGACTACCACACGGTGATGAACCTGGCGGGGTACCAGGACGTCGTGTCGAAGGCGGTGGATACGGCCCTGAAGGTGAACATCTCCTGGCATTTCTTCTTTCCCGGCAGCTCCACGACACCCTGGCAGCTCGACGGCGTGATCAAGGCGATGAAGGCGGACGGGTACGATCCCGGGCTCATTCACGCCTGCCACAACCGTACGGTCGTGATCGATGCGCACCTCGGCGAACGCGAGAACAAGCAGATCAACGTCGTCGAGGCGCACGGGCTGCGGAACATCCACATCTACGAGACCGAGGAGTGGATCAACATCCGGGAGGCCGTCGGTGACCTCACCCGGAAGTTCCTCTGCCTGAACGAGGTGTACCCGAAGGGATTCATGATCCCGAAGCGGTTCATCGGGGAGAACATCATCCACCTGCCGACGGTGAAGACGCACGTGTTCACCACGACGACAGGCGCGATGAAGAACGCGTTCGGCGGGCTGCTGAACGAGCACCGGCACTGGACCCATCCCGTCATCCACGAGACGCTGGTGGACCTGCTGATGATCCAGAAGAAGATTCATCAGGGAGTCTTCGCGGTGATGGACGGGACCTTTGCGGGGGACGGACCCGGCCCGCGCTGCATGGTCCCGCACGTGAAGAACGTGATCCTCGCCAGCTCGGATCAGGTGGCCATCGATGCTGTGGCCGCGAAGCTGATGGGCATGGACCCGCTCTCGATCAAATTCATCAGGCTGGCGCACGATCTGGGCCTGGGCTGCGGGGATCCGCGCGAAATCGAGATCGTGGGAGACGCCTCCGCGGCGGCGGAGAACTGGCACTTCACCGGCCCATTCAAGAAGATGACGTTCGCCTCGCGCATGCAGCACCAGATCTACTGGGGCCCCATGAAGGGGCCGATCGAGTGGTCGCTCAAGACCGTGCTCGCGCCCTGGGCGTACATCGCGAGCGTGGTCTACCACGACAGCTTCTGGTATCCCTACAACGCCAGGCGGCTGATGAAAACCGTGCTCGCAAGTCCCTGGGGGCGGCTGTTCCGCAACTGGGAGACCGTGAAGGGGACGCCTGAGGGGTTCCCCGACGTGGGATCCGACGCGGCGGTCCTCGAGAAGACGGGACTCAGGGCGCTCAAGGAGTCGTTCGGGATTCTCGGTACCTGCGTGAGAGAAGCGCCGGAGTTCAGCTCGCGGCGCCGGCACGCGCAGGCGGCGAAGAAAACATAGGACCTTTATGTCTGATATGAACGTTCGATCCGACAACGTCGATGTCGAGCAGATCATGCGGCAGATCAGGTCGCGCATCCGGGAGAAGCGCGGCGTGGATTACACCGAAGAGGAGATTCGCGAGCTGGCGAACGTCAAGCTCGAGAAGTTTCTCGACCCGCGGGGGGTCCGCTCCGATCTGCTCGACCAGTTCCGCCGCTCGAGAGCGGCCATTACAGAGCCCCAGAACTTCGCGTTCGAGGACTCCACGCTCTACGAGACGCATCGCGGCTTCATCCGCTGGATGCGGAAAGTGCTCAACCCCATCCTCAAGCTGTTCTTCAACCCGAATCCGCTGATCCGGGCGCTGAACATCCAGGCGGAGCTGAACACCAAGCGGGAGCAGCTCGATGCGCTGCACTACGAGGTCATGCACAACCTGGTCATCGAGCTCACGCGTGTGGGGATCGAGGTGAAGAACCTCAAGATGCGCGTGGAATCCATGTCGAGCCGTCTCGACTTCGACGAGCGGCGCGCGAGGGCGCTCGAAGGGGTGGTCATGTACCGCCCGGGCAGCGCCGCCCCCACGGGGCCACCCGCCACGGTTGACAACAGCCGCACGGTCGAGGGAGACCAGGAGCGGCGGGCCCGCCGTCGCCGCCGGAGGCCCAGACGCCCCCCCGGGGATCATCGCGAGGTACGGCAAGGGTCCCCGTCTGACAGCGGGACTGGCGGACAGGACGTTCCGGACCGGGGCGACCAGACTCAGGTCGGGCCGGAACGCGCCGGCGCTCCGCCCGCTGACCCCTCCACCGGCTCGTGAAGCTCGCGATCGCGGTGCAGCGGTACGGCGCCGACATCAACGGCGGCGCCGAGCTGCACGCCCGGTACATTGCCGAGCGCCTGGCCCGCCATGCGGAGGTCGAGGTGGTCACGACCTGTGCGCGCGACTACGTCTCCTGGCGCAACGAGCTGCCGCCGGGGGTGGAAACGGTGAACGGCGTGGCCGTGCGGCGCTTCCCGGTCCGCCACGAGCGTAAGCCCAGGGACTTCGGCCGCCGATCCGAACGGGTGTTCCGCCACACGCACTCGCTGGCCGACGAGGTTGCCTGGCTCGAGAGTGAGGGCCCGGCAAGCCCGGCGATGATCGACTACCTTGCCGGCGCGGCCTTCGATTACACGGTCATCTTCAGCTATCGCTACTACCACGCGTGGCATGCCGCACGGCGCCTTCACCAGAAAGCCGTGCTCGTGCCGACCGCCGAGCGGGACCCGGCAATCGGCCTGGAGATGTTCCGGCCGGTCTTCCGCAGCGTCCGCGCTGTCATGTACAACTCGCAGGAAGAGCGCGCGATGATCTGGTCCGCCACCGGCAACCAGCAGGTGCCGGGAGTCGTCGTCGGCGTTGGGTCCGACGTTCCCCAGCGGACGGATCCCGCCGGGTTCAGGCGTAAATTCAAGATCACTCGCCCCTTCGCGATCTACATCGGCCGTATCGACGAGAACAAGGGGTGCGGGGAGCTGTTCGACTACTTCCAGCGCTACGCCACCATCTTTCCCCGCGGGCTGGACCTGGTTCTCGTCGGAAGCGCCGTCATGCCGGTGCCGAAGCACCGCCGGATCCACCACCTGGGTTTCCTCGGCGATCAGGACAAGTTCGATGCGCTCGCCGCGTCCGATCTGCTGATCATGCCGTCCTATTACGAAAGCCTCTCGATGGTTGCGCTCGAGGCCTGGGCGCTGGGACGCCCGGTGCTCGCCAACGGACGGTGCGACGTGCTGAAGGGGCAGTGCATCAGGAGCAATGCCGGTCTGTACTACGAACGCTACGAGGACTTCGTCGAAACGCTCTACTCGCTCGAATCGAATGGGCCGCTGCACCACAGGCTCGGCCAGAACGGGCGTGAGTTCTTCCGCCGCAACTACGCCTGGCCGGTGATCGAGCGCAAGTACCTGGAGATGTTCCAGCGCCTGGATCGGGAGACGGCGCCTCCGCCCATTGCCCCGCTTCCAGGATGGCTGGCGCGGCGCCGGGCCTCCCTGCCGGCGGCCGAATCAGTGCTCGCCGGCATCCCGTCGGGGGCCGTCATCGAGGGGGAACGACACGGATGAGTGCCCCACGAGCCGGGAGTCCGCGGGTGCACCAGGTGCTGGCCACCCTCGGCTACGGTGACGCAATAGGGCACGAGGTGCTCGGCATCCAGCGGGCGCTGCGCGAGGCCGGCTGGGAGTCCTCGATCTTCGTCGAAACGGCGGATCCCCGCCTCGAGCACCTCACACTCGACTACCGCGACATGGTGGGGCGCATCGAGGAACACGACGTCCTGATCCACCACTTCTCGATCGGTTCACGCGCCTCCCGTACGGCCTACGCGCTGCCCGGCCGCATGATCCTCGTCTACCACAACATCACCCCACCGGAATATTTCATCGGCGTACACAAGGATCTCGTGACGCTCTGCTTCCGCGGCCGCCGGGAGCTCACGGCCTACACCGCCCGCTGCGATCTGGCGCTGGGAGATTCCGAGTACAACAGGCAGGAGCTCGATCGTCTCGGATTCCGGCACACAGGTGTCCTTCCGGTCGTCCCCGATTTCTCGCACCTGGATGCCGGCTCCGACCGCACGCTGTCCGCCGGGTTCGACGATGGGCGGACCAACCTCATGTTCGTCGGACGGGTGATCCCCAACAAGAAGTTCGAGGATGTGATCCGCGCCTTCCACATGTATCGGACGCGGCACAACCCACGCTCGCGGCTGCTCCTCGTGGGCTCTTTCAGCGGGTTCGAGCGGTATCTGGCCATGCTCCACGCGCTCGTGGCAAAGCTCGGCACTCCAGACGTGCACTTCCTCGGACATGTCTCCAACGAGGAACTGTCGGCGCTCTACGACATCGCCGACCTGTTCCTCTGTGCCAGCGAGCACGAAGGGTTCTGTGTCCCGATCGTCGAGGCGTTTCACAAGGGAGTGCCGGTGCTGGCGTACGCGGCGACCGCTGTGCCGGCAACGATGGACGGCGCCGGCGTACTCTACGACTTCAAGGATCCTTCCGGGGTGGCACGACTGATCGACGCCGTCCTGAGCGACAGCACGGTGGAAAGCGGAATCGTCGCCGCACAGGACGCCGCGCTCGACCGCTTGCGCCGGAGGGATTTCGCCTCGACATTGCGTGGATTCGTCGAGGGGGTGCTCCGGAATCCGCCGCGTCCGGCTCCCGAGGTTGCGTTCGACTTCTGGGCACAGTTCGAACAGTTCGAGCGGCTCGAGGAACTGCGCCAGTACAGGCCGGCACTGTACCGTGCTCTGCCCGACCCGCCAGGAACGGAACTCGCCGTGCAGCGACAAGAATGATCATCAACCAGTGGGTCCCGGCCGCCCATCGCGGGGATGCCATCGGGGACAGCGCGCGCACCGTGAGGGACATGCTCCGGGCTGCCGGGCACGTCTCGGACCTGTATGCCCTCACCATGGACGACGACCTGCGGGAAGATGTGAAACCTTTCTCCGACCCTGGTGCACGACAGGGGCAGATCACCATCTTCCACTTCGCGCTGCCCTCACCGATGACCGAGGCGTTCGCGTCGCTCAGCGGCACGCGCGTGCTCCAGTATCACAACATCACGCCTGCCCCGTTCTTCGCGCCCTACGATGCGCAGATGTTCCGGCTGGCGGCCATCGGCCGGCAGGAGCTCCGGTCGCTTGCAGGCCGGGTCGATCTGGCACTCGGGGATTCCGAGTTCAATCGGCAGGAGCTGGAAGCTCTCGGATTCGGCCGAACCGGCGTGATGCCCATTGCGGTGAACACGGGGCGCATCACGTCAGCCCCGCGACGCCCTCCTCTCGAGCGGATACTGGGGGACGGCCTGATCAACATCCTCTTCGTCGGGCGCATCGTCCCGAACAAGAAGATCGAGGATCACATCCGGCTGGCGGAGGTCTACAAGCGGTACGTGGACAGCTACTACCGGTTCATCTTCGTGGGGCGGTACGACGGGCTGCCGCGCTACTACTCGATGCTTCGCGCGCTGATCGTGCAGTACAGGATGCTGCCGGAGCGGTTCCTCTTTACCGGCGGGGTTCCGGACGAGGACCTCGCCGCTTACTACCGGTGGGCGGACGCTTACGTGTCGCTGAGCGAGCACGAGGGCTTCTGCGTCCCGCTCGTCGAGGCCATGGCGGCAGACGTGCCCGTGCTCGCCTATGCGGCCGGGGCGGTGCCGGAGACGCTCGGCGGAGCAGGCGTCCTCTTCGCGCCGAAAGACCTGGAGCTGGCGGCGGAGATGCTCGGCACGCTCGTATACGATCGTCCGGTCCGCGAGCGGGTGCTCGAAGGGCAGCGGCGCCGTCTGGCGCACTTCGCTCCCGAACGTATTCAGGCACGGCTCACGGACGTTCTCGCAACACTGGGCGCTTGAGCGCCGCCAGAGGATCACCTCCTTGAAGATTGCATTCATCGTCCAGCGCTACGGAGCCGAGATTCTGGGGGGATCGGAGTACCACTGCCGGCTCATCGCGGAGCGGCTGGCCCCCCGGCACCAGGTCGAGGTGCTGACGACCTGCGCGGCCGACTACATCACCTGGAAGAACGATTACGCGGAGGGCACCGACCGCATCCGTGGCGTGACGGTGCGCCGGTTCGCCAATGCCCGCACCCGCGACATCGACGCGTTCAATCGATATTCCGAGTGGATCTTCAACAACTCCCACAGCCGGGAAGACGAGGTGGAGTGGCTGCGCCAGCAGGGGCCTTGGTGCCCTGCGTTGCTGGAGTTCGTCGAACGCAACCAGAATCAGTACGACATCCTGATCCTGTTCACCTATCTCTATGCGCCGACGGTGCTCGCCGCACGCATCGCTCCCCACAAGACCATCCTGGTGCCAACCGCGCACGACGAACCGGCCATCCACCTGGATATCTACAAGGAGCTGTTCAGCCTGCCTGCGGGTCTCGCGTACAACACGGACGCCGAACGGAGGTTCCTCACGACGCACTTCTCGATCCGGGCGGTCGAGGAGGAGACCATTGGGTGCGGCGTGGAACTCCCCCAGGCGCACGCGCAGCCCCGGGACGACGAGAGCCGGGACGACGGCGCCCCCCGTTCTGAGCCGATCGAAGACGATGAGCGGCCGGATGAAGCATCGCCAAGCTTTCGCCCGCATCTGACGCAGCGCGGGAGCGTCTTCCGCCGGCGGCACCGGCTTCACGGGCCTATAGCCCTGTACGGCGGGCGAATCGACCCGGGCAAGGGCTGTGAGGAGCTGATCGAGTACTTCAGCACGTACGTGCAGGAAGGGGGTGACGCGTCGCTGGTCCTGATGGGGATCAAGCTGATGCCGCTGCCTGAGGAACCTTTCATCCGGTTCGCCGGCCGCCTGTCGGATCAGGAGCGGCTCCAGGCGCTGGAGGCTGCGACCGTCGTGGTGGTGCCCTCCCCCTACGAGAGCCTGTCGCTGCTCGCGCTGGAAGCCTTCGCCGTCGGCACACCGGTGCTCGCCAACGCCCGCAGCGAGGTCCTCGTGGACCATTGCCGATCCAGCAATGCCGGGCTCTTCTACGCGGATCGGGACGAGTTCACCGAATGCCTTCGCCTGCTGCTATCGGATCACCGGCTGCGCAGGGCCATGGGGCGCAACGGCCGGCACTATGTGCGCCAGAACTACCGGTGGGAGGTCGTGCTGGGAAAGTACGAACGAATGTTCTCGAGGATGCGGCAGGCGAGAGGGTGAGCGCGGGCTGGGCGAGGGCTCAGCCCCGCCACTTCGAGAGCTCTTCGATCTCGTCGTCTGCCGGTTCCTCATCGGGAGGATCGACTTCGTCCGGCGGAGACGGCACTGCGAGCGGGGTGCCGCGCTTCCGCCTCGGACGGATGTCGTGCCGCTTGATCATTTCGTTCAGGGTGGTGGGCTTGATGTGCAGCAGCTCGGCCGCGCGTTTCTGGACGCCGCCGGCCGCCTCCAGGGTGGACTCGATCAGGCGCTTCTCGAAGTCGGTGATCACTTCCCGGAACGAGATCCCTTCGGGCGGGATCGCCACCTGCGGCATCTGGAACCGCTTGCTGCTCCGCACGTGCTCGGGAACGAGATCGACGTCGATGCGCGAGCCGGACGACAGCACCGCCGCCCGCTCGATCACGTTCTGAAGCTCCCGGACGTTACCCGGCCAATCGAACTCGAGCAGCAGGTCCAGCGCCTCGGGGCTGAGCTCGAGATTCGGCTTCTGGTTCTCACGGCCATACTTGTCGAGGAAGTGCTGCACGAGGAGCGCGATGTCGTCCTTGCGCTCGCGCAGCGGCGGAAGCTCCACGGTGATGACGTGCAGCCGGTAGTAGAGGTCCTCGCGGAACTTCCCATCGTCCACCATCCGCCGGAGGTCGACGTTCGTCGCGGCGATGATGCGGACGTCCACCTTGATCGTCTCGACACCTCCAAGCCGCATGAATTCCCGCTCCTGGATGACACGCAGGAGCTTGGCCTGAGTCTCGAGCGGGACGTTGCCGATCTCATCGAAGAAGATCGTCCCCTTGTCGGCAAGCTCGAAGAGTCCCTTCTTCGGGTAGATCGCGCCCGTGAACGCCCCTTTCACGTGCCCGAAGAGGTTGGACTCCAGCAGGTCCGGCGGGAGGTTGCCGGAGTTCACCGTGATGAAGGCGCGATCCGAGCGCGTCGAGTTCTGGTGCAGCGCCCGCGCGATCAGCTCCTTGCCGGTGCCGCTCTCCCCGTTGATGAGAATGGTCGTACGAGACGGAGCTGCCTGGATGATCAGGTCGAACACCTGCCGCATGCGCGAGCTGCGCCCGATGATCTCTCCGAAGCGGTTCTGATGGGCCTGGAGGTTCTGGCGGAGAGCACGGTTCTCGGCGACAAGCCGCCGCTGCGCCAGGGCGTTCCGGACGACGACGAGCACCTCTTCGTTCTTGAAGGGCTTGGTGATGTAGTCGAAGGCCCCGCGCTTCATGGCCGCGATCGCGTTCTCCACCGACGCGAACGCCGTGATCATCATCACCGGCAGGTCGCTGTCGATCTTCGCGAGCTCGTCGAGCGCTGTGATCCCGTCCATGCCGGGCATCATCACGTCCATGATCACGGCGTCGAACGGCAGCGCACGCGCGAGCTCGAGGCCCTCGGCGGCGTTGGCGGCCAGGCGCACCTGATACCCCTCGCGCGTGAGCAGCGTCTCGAGGATCTCACGCATGATCTCCTCGTCGTCGATGACCAGGATGGTGCCGTTACGGTTCATGTGTCAGGGTCCGCCTGAGGCGTGCTGTTTTTACGAGAACCGCCCGGCGTCGCGTCTGAGCGCACGGGTCGAGGCCAGAGGAAGGGTCAGCACGAAGCGTGTGCCCTGCCCGACAGCGCTCTCGCAGGTGATCGTTCCGTTGTGCTCCTGCACGATGCCGTAGGTGATGGAAAGACCCAGGCCGGTGCCTTTGCCGATGTCCTTCGTCGTGAAGAACGGATCGTAGATCCGGGAGAGCTGATCGACAGGGATTCCCGACCCCGTGTCCGACACCTCGATGACCGCCGCGCCGTCCGGCCCCAGTGATGTAGCGATCGTCAGCCAGCCGCCCCGCGGCATCGCGTCGCGGGCATTCATGAACAGATTCAGGAACACCTGCTGAAGCTTGTACTCGATGGCTTCGACAATCGGCGCCGCCGGCGCGAGCTCCTTGCGCACCTGGATCCGGTTGTTCCGCAGCTGGTGTTCCAGCAGCGAGAGCACGTCGTTGATGACGGCGTGCAGATCGATCGGTCCGGCATCCACCTGGGCCGGCCGCGCGAGGTTCAGCAAGCCGTTGACGATCTTCGCCGCCCTGAACGTCTGCCGTTCGATCTTCTCGAGCATCTTCGTCCGAGGATCGTCGGGATCCGCGTTCTGCAGGAGCATCTGCGTGAAGCTCGAGATCCCGGTAAGCGGGGTGTTTACCTCGTGCGCGACGCCGGCCGCCAGCAGACCGATTGATGCCATCTTCTCCGAAATCTGAAGCTGCTCCTCGAGCTGCACACGGCTGGAGATGTCTTCCACGATGATGATGGTGCCGGCAATCGCCCCGTCGGAGTCGCGCAGCGGCGTGGTCCCCACGTTCACCAGCAGGCGCCGTCCGCCTTCGTGCCGCGTCCTGAGCGGCACCCGATAGAACGCGGCCCCCTCGGGAGACTCGCGTGTTGCCGATGCGAGGACCTCCAGGAACCCTGCGTCGAACACCTCCTCGAGCCGCCGGCCCACCGCCTCCTCGTGGCGCGCGCCGTAAAGCTCCTCCAGCCGGCGGTTCCAGCGCACGACCCGGTTGTCGTGGTCCACGACCGCAAGGCCGTCGTTGAGCGATTCGAGGATGTTCTCGCTGAACTCCCGCATCCGGGAGAGCTCGTCCGCCTTCATCCGCAGCTGCCGGTAGAGGCGGCCATTCTCGAGCGCCGTCGCGGCCTGAGCGGCAACTGCGGCAAGCAGCGCCATGTCCTCGCTGCTCAGCGGATCCGCATGGGCCCGCCGCCCCAGGGCCATCACCGCGATGGTGCCTTCCTTGGAGACGCACGGGACGAAGTAGTGGATCCCCGCCTCGCGCCAGAACTCCAGCTCGTGCACGTCGATCCGGCGATGCGAGAGCGGGTCGTCCAGCCCCAGCGTGTGCCCCGAGATGAGCCGCGTCGCGACATCGGAAGGACGCGCGACGACGGGCGGCTCGCCGCCGAACCCGGCGTGAGCGATCGTCAAGAAGCCGCCATCCGGGGCCGGCGTCACGGGCGCCAGCATCAGCGCCATCCGATCGACTTCCAGCGTCTCCATGACGCGGTGGACAAGCCGCTCGCTCAGCCTGAGCAGGTCGAGATCGCTGTTGAGATCCCGCGCGAAGCCGACCAGAGCGCGGCGGTAATCGTAACGATCCCGGTAATACACCCGGTCAAGCCCGGCCTGGATGGCGTTCTTCAACGGACGCGACAGCAGAACGACAACGAGCGTTGCCAGCAGTGCGATGACCGGATTCCTCACCTCGTCGCCGGCGAAGAAGACCTCGCTCACCAGCCAGAGGATCACGCCGTACATGGCGGCAATGCCGGCAAGGGCGGCCGCATAGACGAGAGCGCGCTTGATGATGACCTCGACGTCCATCAAGCGGTACCGGACGATCGCCGACGCAAAGGCGAGCGGCACCAGCCCAAGGAGCACGGCGCTCCACTCGACTCCGGGCGGCGGCTGGAACCCCACCGCAAACGGCAGCGCGTAGCCGAACGTGAAGGGGACGGCACCGAGCGCCGTCCCCCAGACGATCCATCGCAGCTGACGGCGGGAGGTGACCGACTGCACGCGGCTGAGCGCGCGCGTCATGATCCACAGCCCTCCCACCAGGCTGCCCCCCAGATACAGCAGTTCCGCACGCTCGACGAGGGTCAGCACGCCCGTCAGCACTTCGCCGTGGGCGCCCCCCTGCGCGACAGTCGCCACGCGCGCTCCGCCCAGCAGGAGCGCCGGCAGGTACAACAGCGGCATGAGCGCCCGGCCAGGCTCGCTGCGCGCCCATGCGTCCGGACGCTCCGGGAACATCAACGCAAAATGCAGGAACAGCGGCGGCAGCACGAGCATCGCCACCACATCCCCCCAGTAGAACACCCAGTCCAGCCGGTCCAGCCTGCCGCTGAACGACAGCGAGAGCACGCCGAAAAATGCCACCGAGAGCCAGAAGAAGTGCAGCGATGCCTGGTGATCGGGCCGTCGCAGCCGCACGGACGCCCCCACCAGCAGCGAGAAGATCCCGACGAACGCCAGGGCGAAGTAGAGGCTCCGCGATCCCGTGGGGACTGGCTCGAGCAGGACGCTGACCATCTCCTGCGAGCGCAGCCGTGCCACGGTGTAGGTCACCGAGTCCCCGCTCCTGAGGCGGTGGAGAATGGCCAGCCGATCACCCTCGGAGCCGACCAGTTGCCCGTCGAGCACGATCAGAACATCGCCAGGCCGCAGGCCTGCCCGTGCGGCCGGTGATCCCGCGGCGATCGTCTGGGCGGTGAGCCCCTCCCCTTGGGCACGCCACAGCGCCCCGTCCTCGACCTCACCTGCCTGCGCGCGAAGGGAGATGTTGGCGATGGCGAGGCAGAGCAGCACCCCCACGACGGCGGCCTGGGCCGCCAGCCGCAGCCAGGCCCTGAGCCTGACCCCTGCCCGCATGTGCACGTCTGTCATCGACGACAAGGAGGAAGTCCGCGGCGGAGGTAGCAAAGGACGTTCCCTGAAGAAGGAAGGGCGAGTCGCCCTAACTCCTTGTGCAAGAGTGGCTTTGAAGGGGGATGAGGCTGGCGAGTTCAACCTGCCGGAGGGCTGATTCAAAAAGCCGGACCTCTCGTGCCACGGTGGCGATGGAGTGCGCGGGGGGCTCAGAACCGGACGAGAAAGCCGCCCACCAGCCGCAGCGGGGGTTTGACGACGAGCAGCTCGTCGTACACCGAGGCCGGGTCCGTCGGATCGCGGAACAGATTGCGGACCCCCACGAGCAGCTCCCATCGGGTGCCGGCAAAGCCGACCGGGAGTGCCTGGTTCATCTGCAGCTCGAACCGGCCATCGAGTCCCGGCCGATCAAGCGCAGTGGTGGGCAGTATGTAGCCGCTGTTCAGCTTGTAGAGCACGAAGAGGCGAGTCGCCGTCTCGCTGATGTCGGCCCTGAAGGAGCCCGTGAGGTCGTGCAGGTCCTCGAAATCCGGGCGGATGGCCGCGGGAGCTATCGGCAGGACTCCGGAGACCTTACCCTGGCCCGTCCAGCGGGCACGGGTGGCGCTGTATTGCACAGAGCCCTGGAAGCGGGCGGAAGGCGGGGTCTCCAGCCGGACGACCCAGCCGTCGGCATCGAACGAGCCGACGCTCCCGACATAGTAGTGCCCCGGCGAGGTGCGAGCCTCCGGGGCATGCAGGCCGAAGAGCGTCACGATCTGATCGTCTACTGACTGCTGGAACCGGGACACGCTGATCACGAAGTCCGCGCCAAGGTCTCTTTCGAGGCGCAGGTCGTACGTGCGCGCGCGCTCGACCCGAAACTGTTCCCGGTCGTCCGGCGCCCCGAGCGGAGCAAACGTGCGTTCGGGCGGAAGCGACGGACCGGGAGCGCTCGTGGAGAGGAACTCCTCTGCCCCGGGAACGACCATGCGCTGGGAGGCGCCAGCACGCACGCGCGTGCGCCTGAAGGGTTCCACGGTGAACCCCAGTCGGGGGCTCAGGCGACCGCGGTCCTCGAGGTAATCGTAGTGAACGTAACGGGCGCCGTAGTCCACCGACATCGATCGGCTGAACGTCCAGTTGTCGAAGCCGTACAGCTCTCCGATGTTGCGGTTCCCTTCGCTCACCGCCGTGAGGGCAGCCGGATTCCCGCCGAAGTATTCCTGGGTGCTGTAGGACAACCCGAAGTCGTACGTGTGCGAGCCGGCCGGCTTCGAGAGGAAGGTGCTCGAGACCAGCCAGGACGACAGGTCCCCCTCGCTCATGGCGGCACGGATCGACCAGTCGCCGCCGGCGGCCGGAGCCGCCAGTGCCAGGTAGGCTACCCCCCGGGGAAACGCCGTGGCCGGCAGCACCGCACCGGGCGCGATCGCCCCCGTGGTAAGGAAATTGACCTCGCCGGAGAACGGGAAGTCGGTAAAGAGCGCGGTGGCGATCCCGGCGGCTGACCCGACGGCGCGTCCCAGGACCGATCCGTCGGACAGCTCCGTCCGCTCCGTGAGCACCACGATGGGCCCAGCGTCCTTCAGAATGCTCCGCTTGATGTGACGAAGCCGGTACGCGGTCTCGGTGTGGGAATGGTCGTCAGGCCGGACCTCTGCGGATTCCTCGGCCGCCTCCCCGGCCAGGCCGAGCGGGAGGTCGAATCCCGCGGCAATGATCGGGCGGGCTTTGACGGGCCCGGTGGCGACGCCGGATGTCCCGACCGCACTTTCCAGCCGGCGGAGTTCGAACCGATGCACCGCCGGCGTGACGCCGACCCGGACCGTGGCGCTTCGGGACGCCGCAAAGCCGAGCAGGTGCGCTCGAAGGAAGTATTCCCCGACTGGCAGTTCAGCGAGGGTGAACCGGCCGTCCGCGTCCGTGACTGTGCTCGAGAGCGTCCCCCCGAGGGCAGACACCATGGCACCCGAAAGGGCACTGCCGCGCTCGTCGTACACCGTGCCGCTGATGCTGCCCGTGGTCAGGCGGACCTGGAGACCGGCGGCGGCGGGAATCCCCGCATCCTGCGCTTTCGCGGGCAGGCCGCCCAGCAGAAAGCCGGCTATGCCGACCAACGTCGCCGAAATGGCCCGGAACTGGCGCCGCATGGCTTCCTCCGTGTGCAGCATCTCCGGCTAGAACCTCACAGCAAACCTGACCTGGCGTTCGATGGCCTCGCCCGACAAAAGGTCTTTCACCATGATCGCCAGCCTGTAGTCCCCCTCCTGGAATCCGCCCAGCGGCACTCCCTGGCCGGCCAGCACGGGCTGCCCTGCAATCGGCGAAGATGCCGGGCCCAGAACGAGAGGGTTGAAGCGCTGCGGCTCGGTCCGGTTCACGTAAACCTCACCCGGCTGAGCCGCCGGCCTGGCGGGTCTTCCCGCGGGCCGCTGTTCGCCAGCGGCGCGGTGCCCCTCCTGCCTGAAGAAATGGTACTCCACCTCGAGGTCGAAATGATCGCCGGGCCCAAACGTGGGGTTGTAGACCAGAAAGAGGACAATCAGCTCTTCGCCCGGCCCGAAGACCGCGTCGGCAGCAGGATGGACTTCCCTCGTGCCAATCGCGTACGGCCGGGTGGTGAGCTCCCCTGGGGGGAGCGCCTCCCTGAGTACGGTCAGCCGCTCGGCAAGCATGACCGTGCTGGTGGTGAGCCCCGCGGTTTCGTAGTCGGGCACGCTGAGGTGTCTACGTATCACGCCGGCTCGCTTGCTGCGGCTTCGTTCGCCCAGACGCTCCCGCTCCCGGACAACCACGCTGAGGTCGTAGTCACCTGGCGGGACCGAGAACCCTCGTGCCACCCGGAGCGCATCTCCGGGCGTCCCGGGGAGCTCGACGGGATAGATTTCCTCGAACACCGGCATGGGGCGCGCCCCCCCGGGCGTGGCCGGAACGGGACCGTCGCCGTGGGCCGGACGGCCCTGAGCCAGTCGCACGTACAACAGCACTGCCGGGAGGGGATCGCGGGCGGACGTGATGCTCACGATGAACGGAACGAAGGTACCGGCCTGTGCTTTGAGGAAGTCGTTGTGCCAGTCGATGGCGAAATCGGCGGGGAGGCGCACCCCCGCATCGGCAGCGTCAGCAAGCGCCACGATGGCCTGGCCTTCGTTCCGAAGCATCTGCTGGATCCGATCCAGCTGCCGGCGATCGAGGTCCTGGCCGGCGGCGGGCTGCCCGAAGGACGCGAGCGCCGCAAGCATTCCGATGGCCAGGCGCTGTATGGGGCGCATGCTGATGAGCCAACACAGATCATACGGCGGCCCCCGCGCCCGGTCAAAAGAGGCAGTGGTGCTTTGATATCATCGTCGCCTCCGCGCAGTCGGGGCGATCGGCTGACGCATCTGAAAGGATCTGGTGTTCGACGACATTCTCGTGATGGTGCTCGCCGGCGGGGCTGGCGAACGCCTGTACCCCCTCACCAAGGATCGCGCAAAGCCGGCGGTGTACTTCGGGGGTCCGTATCGCATCATCGATTTCACCCTGAGCAACTGCATCAATTCAGGGCTCCGGCACATTTTCATCGCCCTGCAGTACAAGTCCCTGTCGCTCAGCCGGCACCTCAGGATGGGATGGAGCGTCGTTGCCGACGAGCTCGGGGAGTTCATCGAGATCCTGAGCCCCCAGAAACGCGTCGGCGAGCACTGGTACCAGGGAACCGCTGACGCGGTGTACCAGAACCTCTACTCCATCCTTCGTGAGAACCCGAAGCAGCTCATCGTGCTCTCCGGCGATCACGTCTACAAGATGGACTACGCCAAGATGCTGCGGTCGCACATCGAGCGGGGGGCCGGGGTGACGCTGGCGGTCATCGAAGTGCCGTCCGAGGAGGCCAGCCGGTTCGGCGTCCTGGAGGTGGACGACGAGGATCGGATCACCGGATTCCTCGAGAAGCCCACGGACCTCCCGCCCGGAGGGCAGGTGCTGGCCTCGATGGGCATCTACATTTTCGACATGGCCGTGCTCGTTCCCGCGCTGGAGGAGAACTCCCGCAAGCCGGACACGTCGCACGATTTCGGGAAGGACATCCTCCCCGAGCTCATCTCGCAGGTGCCGGTGATCGCCTACCGCTTCTACGACGAGAACAAGAAGGCGGGCAAGTACTGGCGCGACATCGGAACGCTCGACGCCTACTACGAAGCCAACAGGGACCTGTGCCAGGTGAACCCGGAATTCAACCTGTACGACCCGGAATGGCCCCTGCGGACGTATCAGGTGCAGGCTCCGCCGGCAAAGTTCGTGTTCGCCGACGCGGATCGACGCTGCGGGCAGGCGCTCGATTCCATCATCTCCGCGGGATGCATCATCTCCGGCAGCCGCGTCTCGGGAAGCGTGCTCTGCCCCAACGTGCGCGTGCACAGCTTCTGTGACGTCGAGCAGAGCATTCTGATGCCCGGCGTGCGGGTTGGCCGGCACGCGCGGATCCGCCGCGCAATCGTGGACCGGGATGTGTTCATTCCCCGGGCAGCACGGATCGGGTACGACGCCGAAGAGGATCGCCGCCGCCACACGATCACCGAAACGGGCATCGTCGTCGTCACCAAGGAGGACGAACCGTTCACGGTCGATGTGAGCGAAGAGGCCCTGCAACATGAAGCGGAGTTCGACAGGCGAGGGGCGGAAGCGTAGTCGAAGATTCCCTGCGTGCGCCGGCTCTGCCTGAACGGCGACGCGGGACGCGGGAAGCTGCCAGCGGGCAGCGCGCAGCAGGCAGCAGGCAGCGGGAAGCTGGCAGCAGGAAGCTGACAGCGCGAAGCGTGAAGCCAGCAGCGGGAAGCGGGAAGCGGGAAGCGGGAAGCGGAAGTCAACAGGAGTAACCGTTAGTGAAGATTCAACGTGTGCATGGGCGCGAGATCATCGACTCGCGCGGCAATCCGACGGTGGAAGTGGAGGTC
>JACCXG010000024.1 GCA_013697225.1 Acidobacteriota bacterium | reverse complement strand
TGTCTGACATGCTCTTCTCGTCATGTTTCCCTCGCCTCCCGGCGGAGCGAACCTTCCCCCTCGCGGGAGGGGCTCGCGATTCACGTCCACGTGCCGTTCACCTGCCACTGCCTGCCGCCGTTTGTCCACGTCCCTGCTGAACCGTCTGGATCGCATTTGATGTGAGCCCCTCGAATCGTTCGACGGCGCCGTCCGGCCACTGCACGATCAGCGGCGGCACCGCGGTGCGCGCCCCCAGGCCGAAATGGAGCCGCATGTCGTTGTGCGACAGGTAACTGCTGCCGCTTCGCACGTCCGCGATCTGGAAGCGGCCGTCCTGTTCCATCCACGCGCGCGCGCCGATCGCATCCCGGTTCCCGCCCCTCGCGACCAGCTTCACCGTGACCCACCTGTTCCCGGATCCCGTGTCGTTCCGCAGCAGTGTCGGACGGTCGTTCATGTTGATCACGAGGACGTCGAGGTCCCCGTCGTTGTCCAGATCTCCAAGCGCGGCCCCGCGGCTCGACTTCTCGATGGCGAGCCCGCCTCCTGGGTCCTCCGTCACCTCGCGGAAGCGACCGTTGCCGGCGTTCCTGAACAGCTGATTGCGCTGGCGGTAGGTCGAGCCTCCCCGCGCTGCATCAACCTGCGGGTAGACGTGCCCGTTGGCGACGAAGAGGTCGAGCAGACCGTCGTTGTCGAAGTCGCCGAATCCCGTGCCCCACCCGAGATAACTGAGCGAACGCGGCACCACGCCCGCCTGGTGGCTCACGTCGGTGAAGAATCCGGCCGCGCTGTTCTGGTAGAGCGTGTTGTAGTCGCCGGAGAAGTGGGTGACGAATATGTCGAGGCGCCCGTCACCGTCGTAGTCGGCGGCGTCCGCTCCCATGCCCGCCTGCGGCTTGCCGTCGCCGCTCAGCGCCAGCCCAGACGCGAGTCCGGTCTCCGAGAACGTCCCGTTCCGGTTGTTCCGGAAGAGCAGATTTGGCACCGAGTCGTTCGCGACGAAGACATCCGGCCAGCCGTCGCCATCGAGGTCGGAGAAGACCACGCCGAAACCGTAGAGGCCAGGGTCCACGATTCCCGCAGCACGCGTGACGTCCGTGAAGGTGCCGTCGCCGTTGTTGCGGTAGAGCACGTCCGCCTCGCCATCGAGCCCCTTTGGACCACACATCACGTCGAGCCCCGCGTAGCTGCAGCCGGAGGACGTGCCGCGTGAGGGAACAGCGCCCTCACGAAAGGTCAGGTAGTTGCTGACGTAGAGGTCCAGGTGGCCGTCGCGATCGTAGTCGCCGAAGGCACAGTTGGTGCTCCAGCGCGCATCCCCCACACCCGCCCGGGCAGTGGAGTCGGTGAAGGTGCCGTCGCCGTTGTTGCGCAGGAGCACGTTCGGGCCGAATGCGGTGACGTAGGCATCCTGGAAGCCGTCGTTGTCGTAGTCGGCAACGCACGCCCCCATGCCCCAGCCGCGTGCCCGCACCTCGCTGGGCCCGGTCACATCGTCGAAGCGCCCCGTTCCGTCGTTCCTGAAGAGCGCAACCATCGGGTCGCCGCCGCGGCGCATGCCGGGGAGCGTCGAGCCGTTGACGATCAGCGCATCGAGGTCGCCGTCGTTGTCGTAATCGAACAACGCGGCGCCGTTGCCGTTCACCTCGACGATGTAGTCCTTCGACTCACCTCCGCAGACGTTCAGGAGCGTGAGACCCGCCTGCTCCGCGGCGTCCACGAACTGGATCGTGGAAGGAGGGGAGGAGAAGACGAGCGCCGGCGCGATCAGCAGGGCTGAGAACACCACGGCAGGGAGCCGGGTCATGGCGGCTAATCCTGTCGCGCTGCGGCTGCTGAGTCAAGAGCTGGTCTTCTCCTGCTCCCGACGAGAGGTCAGGGTGCTGATGAGTTACCAGCTCGTTTGAAGTGATGTCTTGTCGACCGCACTAATGAAAGCCCTACTTCCCGGGAATCTAAGTCCGACCAGTTGCTGCGTGCTCGCCTCGCAGCCCACGGCTGGATTGCGCGCGGTAACTTGCGAGAGCCCGGTTCTACGCATCAGTGGCGGTCGAGGGTCCCGCAGCGTTGTCCGCAGGCAGGCTCGATCGGCCATCCCGACGCTGCACCAGCCGCCACGTGCAGTAAGCGGCCGCTGCCAGAAGCAGCAGGATTCCCAGCCCGAGCGCCTCGTCTGCAGTCGAATGCGAGAGCACCCACAGCACCACGAGACAGCTCAGAACGGCACCGCACGACCGCCCGGGACGAGAAACACCCCCGCCGAAGTCCTCACGTTGCGCCGCCTGAGCTCCAGTACCGACAGGCTGACCGCCAGGTAGACTACCAGCAGCGCAGACGATGTAGGCGTAGAGGGCGCCCGAGCCCACCTGGATGGCCACCAGCGCCGGCAGCACGAAGATGCCGGCCCCGACGACCAGGTTCACGACGTTCGCGGCCAGTGCCCCGGTTCCAATGGCCCGGACCAGCCCTTCACCGGCAGCAGCCGTCTCGTCCTGACCGGCAGCGATCGGTTCACCCGGTGTGACTGATGCTGCACGGCGCATTGCGGCTCCTGTTCATGCTGGTGGCGGGGATAGCGCTGGCGCGTGCGGCATTCGCCCGTCCGGGCGTCGTCGGTGACCGCCGCGTCCATGACGGTGACAGCCCACAGCAACCCGAGACAGCGCCTTGCCGCCGCGCATGTAGGACTTTTGACTGCGGTCGGAGGGTGGTCGGGGTCACTCGAGCGCTTCAGGCGGCTCACACCTGCTGATTCGAAGCGAGGCGGTGTCCAGCGCGCGCCGCCTGCGCCTCCTCCAGGCTGCGGAACTTGAACACGCCGCGCGGATACACTCGCGGTGCCAGCGCCCAGTAGCGCGCACAGAGACGCAGGAACCGCTCGAAGGGCTCATCGTTTCTGGCGAGAAGCGGAGCACTGTTCATCTCTTCAATCGAGCGAAACCGCTGCACCCGTCTGGCGGAGTTCATTCACGGTCCTCCGTCTCCCCCAGGTTGAACCGCTCGCGTATCGCAGCGGCATCCTGGCGATCCAACGGCCGGACTGTGTCGCGTTTCAATCGGTAGAGCGCGGCTGGTGTCGCGACACGTACAGAAATCCCTTCGATGTCCTTGATCTCCGACGCGACGTTGTCAAATGTCGCGACCTCCCCAAGGCGCGTCAGGACGTCCAGGTAAAGGTCGCCGGTCGGGGGGTAATAGCGCACCGCAGGGTAGTCACCAAGCAGGTCCTCTGTCCGAATCTCTTCGATGTTGGGATCGTCGTCGTACGCCGCTCGAAGTGCCGCCCGAAGGCGTTCGATGTTCCCGGAAGTAGCCCGCACGAACAGATCGATGTCCTCGGTAGCACGGACGATGCCGTGAAAGGCCATTGCGGCAGCACCAATCAGCACGTATTCGAGCTCGAAGTCCGCGAACGCACGCAGGACCCGGAGCAGTTCATCACGATCCACTCGAACGCTCCGGGGAGCCGGACGCCTCGAAACAGCGGGCAACGGGCACGTCGGATTGAGGGCTCAGGCGCGTGTGCCTAGGCTTCGTCATCTCGTTCGTTCACCCGGCGGACTTTTCGAAGGAATCCCGGCCAGCCGAGTTGGCTCAATGCCCGCCGCGCATGGCGCATTATCACACGACCCCTGCGGGCATCGTGCTTCGTGCGCGTCACCGCCGTCGCGGCGTCCTCAGAGCGGCAGCGTCCTGCGCCGCTGTCCCGTTGCCGCGAAGATCGCCGACGCAATCGCAGGGGCGGTGAGGGTGATCGGAGACTCGCCCGCCCCTGCCGGAGCCACGTCGCGCCGGTCGATCAACTGCACGTCCATATCCGGCAGGTCACTGAATCGAGGCACGCGGTAGTCTGTCAGCCTGCGAGTCTGTTGGGATGTCCCGTCGAACGTCACGCGCTCCCACAGCGCCCCGCCGATGCCCTGAATCAGGGCGCCGGTCATCTGGTTTCGCAGGTTGTCGGGGTTCAGCGCGGCGCCGAAATCACCCGTGGCCACCATCCGCACGACGCGCACGTCAGACCCGGCGACTTCCACCTCGACGAACAGCGCCAGCCGCGCATCCTTTTCGAGATTGCAGCTCAGGCCAACCCCCCGGCCGCGTCCGGCGCTTGTCTTTCCCCAGCCGAACCGTGTGGCGGTTCGCTCGATCACCTCGCGCAGACGCGCGTCGGTCACGTGACGCAGGCGGAACTCCACCGGATCGAGCTGCAGGTCGGCCGCCCACTCGTCCATGTGCGACTCACGCGCGAAGGCGTTGGCCACGGCCGCCAGTGACCGGTAGCTCCCCTGCCGCACATCTGCCTGCGCACGGTAGAAGCCGATCCAGTGGTTGGGGACCTCATACGGCGGCGTAATGCCCGCTGCGCCACTGTTGTAGTTTGCGAAGCGCATCGCCGTGAGCCGCCCGGCCGCGTCCACGCCGCTCTCGACATCGAGCAGGCCAGCCGGACGGGTGTAGCTGCAGGTGAATTCCTCCTCGCGCGTCCATGCCACGCGCACCGGCGCGCCGGCCAGCCGCGAGAGCCGCGCCGCCTCCACCTCGCACTCGCCGCGCTGCTTGCCGCCAAACGCCCCGCCGGAATCCAAGGCGACGATGCGCACCTGCGCCTCGGGGACGTTGAGCGCTTTCGCCACTTCCTGCCGGACGAGGAACGGCGCCTGCACGCCGCAGCGAATCGTCACCTCGTTCCCCTTCCACTCGGCAAGCGCCGCGCGGGGTTCGAGCGGCACGTGTGCAATGGGGGGCAGCCAGTAGGTGGACGACTTGCG
>JACCXG010000003.1 GCA_013697225.1 Acidobacteriota bacterium | reverse complement strand
AACTGCGGGTAGTCGGTCGGCAGGAACTGGTCGGTCGTGTCGAGCGTGTACCGGGCGAAGAACTGGTTGGCGACACCGGCGTTGTGATCGATTCGTCCCTGGATGAAATGCTGATCGAGTTCCTGGCTGAACGGGAAGTTGAGCACGGCAAGCCCCTGGCCGAGCGAAGGACCGTTCGCCAGCGGATATTCGGCGAGGTAGCGTGCCACAGCCGGGTGGACGCCGACCGTACCGCTCGGCAGGATGCCCTGCCGTGCGTTGTCATCAGGCACGACGGTGCTGATGGTTCGTCCCAGCCGCTCGATGAGCGCTTCGTAGCCCAGGAAGTAGAACGTCTGATCCCGCGCGATCGGGCCGCCCACCGTCAGGCCGAACTGATTGCGGTGGAAGTCCGGCTTCTCCCCCGTGTCGAAGTAGTTCCGCGCATCGAAGGCATCGTTGCGATGGAAGGCGTAGGCGCTTCCGGCCACGCTGTTGGCCCCCGACTTGGTGAGCACGTTGATCTGCCCGCCGGAATTGCGGCCGAACTCCGCGCTGTACGCATTCGATTCCACGCGGAACTCACGGATGGTTTCGGTGCCCAGGGCCGTGCCGGCCGCACTTCCAGCGGGTCCGTTGGTGAAGTCATTGAGGAGCGTTCCATCGAGCAGGTACACGTTGGAACGGGGGTCCTGGCCGTTGACGCTCATGCCCAGGCCGTGCGCCACGACGGAACCGCCGTCCCGGTGAGGATAGGCAAGCACGCCGGGCTGCAGCAGGGCCAGGTCCGTGTAATTGCGGCCGTTCAGCGGCAGCTGCTCGATAGCCTCCGAGCCGACAAGAAAGCTGAGCTCAGCGGTCGACGTATTGATGAGCGATGTGTCTCCCGTGACGGTGACCTCTTCCGCAATCCCCCCGACCTCCAGCCGGACCGGAAGCACCAGCGCCTGCGCCACCGAGAGCTGCACCCCGCGTCGCACGTGGGGCTTGAAGCCGGCCAGCTCGGCACGGACCTCGTACGTCCCCGGGGGCAGGCCCGGGATGGTGTAGCGCCCCTCCTCACTGGTCACAGCCGTGCGGACCTGCGCGGTATCCAGGTTGCGTGCGGTGACGGTGACACCCGGCAGCACGCGGCGATCGGCATCCTCGACGATGCCGCTGATCGTGGCGGCCGTCTGCGCCGCTGCGGAAGAGACCAGCGCGGGGGCCAGCAGGAGGATGAGAATGCTGCGTAGTACGCGCGAAGTCATCGGGGCAGAACTCCTGGGGTAATCGGGTGCAGGAACGTCCGGGGGCGGGCTCGCCCTCACGGGCTCGCAGGCACGGTCGATTGTATCAGTCGGTCCCCCGCCGTCGTCCTTCAGTGTCATAAAAGACGCCACGTCCGTAGGCGGCGTTTCAGGCAGGAGGTCTGCGCATTTCAATGTCGCGGCGGGCTCGGCTCGGCTGGTCCATCCTTATCCTGGGTCTGTATCTGCTGCACCAGGATCTCTGGTTCTGGCGGCAGGCGCGGCCACTGGTGCTTGGCTTCCTTCCGATCGGGCTGGCTTACCACGCCGTGTACTGTCTCGCCGTCACCTTCCTGATGTGGGGCCTGACCCGTTATGCCTGGCCCGCGCACCTGGAGAATCCGCTGCGCCTGAACCGGCGGCCTGACGAGGGCTCCGGCCGTTGATCCCCGCCCTGATTGTCTTCGCCTACCTGGCGGTCATCCTCTATATCGGCATCTTCGCCTGGCGCGGCGTGCGCGGGCAGGGGGCCGCAGAGGAGTACTTCCTGGCCGGCCGCTCCCTGGGGCCAATCGTCTTCCTGCTGTCGCTGTTCGGCACCAACATGACGGCCTTCACGATCCTCGGCTCCGCAGGACACGCGTTTGCCAATGGCATCGTGACCTTCAGCCTCATGGCGTCGGCCTCTGCCTTGGTCATTCCGCTGACGCTGTTCTTCATCGGCACCCGGCTGTGGGCGCTGGGAAAGCAGTTCGGCTTCATCACGCCTGTGCAGATGCTGCGCGACAGGTGGGAGTGCGGTCACATCGGAACCGTGATCTTCGCGCTCCAGGCCGGGCTGCTGGTGCCGTACATCATCATTGGCGTCATGGGGGGCGGCACGGCACTCCGCGCGATAACCGGCGGCGTCATTCCCTACTGGTTCGGCGGCGGGATCGTGGCGCTTGTCGTCATGGGCTACGTGTTCTTTGGAGGGATGCGCGGCACCGCACTGGTGAACGCGTTCCAGACGACGCTCTTTCTCTCGTTTGGCGTGGCGGCGTTCGTGGTGATCGGGCAGGGGATTGGAGGCTTTCCGTCCGCGATGGAATCGTTGCTGGCCGATCCGGATACCGGCCCGCTCCTGACGCGCGAGCGAATCTCTCCGCTCTACTATTTCAGCTACACGTTCATTCCGCTCTCGACCATCGCGTTTCCGCACATCGCGATCTTCTGCCTCACCGCACGACGCCTGGCGCAGTTCAAAGGGACAGTCGTGCTCTACCCCCTGTGCATCATGGCCATCTGGCTGCCGTGCGTGTTCCTGGGCGTGGCGGCGAACGCGATGACGGGAACTCCGGCCATCGCGCAGAAGCTCGAGGCTCGTCAGGCCCTGGCCATCGCGCCGGCGGAGATGCCGGCGGCCGATCGAGAGGCGCTCCGGCGGCAGGCCGCGGGGGACGATGTGATCCCGGTGATGCTGGAGGCGTTCGCGCCGCTCTGGCTGGCAGGTCTGCTCGGTGCCGGGATCATGGCTGCCGTGATGGCGAGCGACTCGCAGATTCTGGCGCTCTCGACCATGTTCACCGAGGACGTCTTCACCTATTACGGGGGGACGGCACGGTTCGGGGAAGCCGTGCAGGTGCAGACCGGCCGCGCGTTCGTGGTGATCCTCACCGTCGCTGCGTACATCATTGCGCTCGGGGCGCCGCAGAGCATCTTCGATCTTGCAGTGCAGTATGCCTTCTCAGGGTTTGCTGCCCTGTCGCCGTTGCTGGTCGCAGCATTGTTCTGGAAGCGGAGCACGAAGTGGGGCGCGCTGGCGGTGGCGCTCTGGGTCCTCCTGGCGGTGATCCTGAACGCCCGGGCGCCCGGGCTGCTCGCCTGGTTCGGCCTGCTGCCCGTGGTCCCGATGACGGTCGTCTCGTGCGTGCTGATGATTCTGGTCTCGCTTGCCACGCCTCCTCCGTCGGCCGCGACGCTCGCCAGGTATGGGTGGTAGGGCAGGGGGTCAACGGCAACTCCCAACTCCCAACTCCCAACTCCCAATTCCCAATTCCCAATTCCCAACTCACAAGAAACTGTCTCGTGTGGAGGACAGTCATGTACGAGGGGGCGGAGCGCCCGGAGAAGGGCACCCCACGAAGGCACGAAGACACGGAGTCCATGCGGTTCGTCGTGTCACCGCGGCTCCGTGATGGGCACTTCTCCGTGAGCTGCGTCCCCCCCCC
>JACCXG010000002.1 GCA_013697225.1 Acidobacteriota bacterium | reverse complement strand
CCGACATCGTCGAGGCCCAGAACCGGTATGCGGAGGAGCTTGCGTCGGCCGGCCTCGTCATCGTGCTCTCGACGATGCTGCATGGGATTGGAGTGGGCAACATGCTGCCCGCCTGGACGCCGGTCATTTGCGTGGACATCAATCCTGCCGTCGTGACGAAGCTCGCCGACCGCGGATCGTCACAGACCATCGGGCTCGTGACCGACGTCGGGCTTTTCCTCCACCAGCTCGCGCGTCGGCTCCCGGCCGAATCTTCCTGAGCACTCGCACGTAGCCCGCGCCCGGGGCACCGCGGGCGTCCACCGACGGGCAGTCCGTATCGCGGCGGTCCTGACGTCCCGGCCGGAGCCTCGGTATGAACCCGGTGCCGCTCTGTAGTTGACTTACTCTATAGGAGTAGTAGAGTAATCGGCGCATGCTGTCGAGGAAGTCGAAGTACGGGCTGAAGGCGCTGCTGACGCTTGCACGTGAAGCCGGCCGGGGCCCCGTGCTGGTCTCGGATCTGAGCGCGCGCGACGCGATTCCAAAGAAGTTCCTGGAAGCCATCCTGCTCGATCTCAACCGCCACGGACTCGTGCAGAGCCAGAAGGGCAAGGGGGGCGGGTACTTCCTGCGACGCGCCCCGGCGGAGATCACGTTCGGCGATGTCATCCGTGCTCTCGAAGGGCCGCTCGCGCTCGTCCCCTGCGTCAGCCAGACGGCTTACGCCCGGTGCACCGAGTGCGTGGACGAGGAGACCTGCGGCGTGCGCCTCGCGATGGGGGAGGTTCGCGACGCCACGGCCCGAATTCTCGACAACACGACCCTGGCGGATGTGAACGGCCGGATCGACCGAAGCCGCGTCCCCTCCGCGCCCCGCCGACGCGCCGCACCGGCACGCATCCGGCTCCAGCGAACGTCCCCTGCTGCGCCCGCCGCACAGCGGCGCCGGCGGAAATTGCCATGAAGAGAATAGCCATCTTCCTCCTGCTCGGCGCGGCCACGGTGGGCTGCGGAGGGGGAAACGGATCGAGCGGGGGCGCAGCGGGCGCAAACCGGAACGTGCGGATCCTGAACGTCTCGTACGATCCCACGCGGGAGCTTTACGCCGACTTCAACGCCGCGTTCGCCAGGCACTGGAGGGAGCGCTCCGGCCAGGAGGTCACGGTTCAGCAGTCGCATGGCGGCTCCGGCGCACAGGCCAGGGGTGTCATCGACGGCCTGGACGCGGATGTCGTGACGCTGGCGCTGGGCTACGACATCGATGCCATCGAGACGGCCGGACTCATTGGACCAGGGTGGCAGGCCAGACTGCCGACAACAGCGCCCCGTACACCTCGATGATCGTGTTCCTCGTGCGGAAGGGAAATCCCAGGGGCATCTCCGACTGGGGCGACCTCGTCAAGCCGGGTGTCGGGGTGATCACGCCCAATCCAAAGACCTCCGGCGGCGCCCGCTGGAACTATCTCGCTGCCTGGGAATACGCACGACGGCAGGCGGGGGGCAGCGACGCGAGTGCCCGCGACTTCGTCAGCCGGCTCTTCGCCAACGTGCCTGTGCTCGACTCCGGAGCACGAGGGGCCACGACCACGTTCGTGCAGCGTGGAATCGGCGACGTCCTGCTGGCGTGGGAGAACGAAGCCTTTCTGGCGATCAAGGAAGCAAAGGGGCAGATCGAGATGGTCGTTCCCTCGCTGAGCATTCTTGCCGAGCCGCCGGTGGCCCTGATCGATCAGGTCGTGGATCGGAAGGGCACGAGGGAGGTCGCCGAAGCCTATTTGCAGTTCCTCTACTCTCCCGAGGGTCAGGAGATCGTCGCCCGGCACTCCTATCGTCCGCGCAGCGCAGGGGCGCAGGCCGCGCATGGCGGGAAGCTGCCGGAGGTACAGCTGTTCACGATCGACGAAGCATTCGGTGGCTGGCAGGCGGCTCAGCGGACCCACTTCGCCGACGGTGGCACATTCGATCAGATCTACCGGCCGGGCGCCGGGAAGTAGCGGGGGCGGTCCGATGTCCACCGCCGCCGCATCCCCCTCCCGCCGCAGTCTGCTCCCGGGCTTCCGCCTGACAATGGGATTCACGCTCCTCTACCTGTGTCTGATCGTCATCATCCCCTTGATGACCCTCCCGGTGCGCAGCGCCACAATGACGTGGGAGGCGTTATGGGGGACGGTCAGCGATCCGCGCGTTGTCGCTTCCTACCGCCTGACGATTGGCGCCTCCCTTGTTGCCGCGAGTGTGAACGCCGTGTTCGGGCTGATTGCAGCATGGGTGCTCGTGCGCTACTCGTTTCCAGGCCGTCGCCTTGTTGATTCGCTCGTGGATCTGCCGTTCGCTCTTCCGACAGCCGTGGCCGGCATCACGCTCACCGCCATCTACGCGCCCAACGGATGGATCGGCAGGTTCCTCGAGCCTTACGGCATTCAGGTAGCGTTCACGCGCGTCGGCATTACGCTCGCGCTCATTTTCATCGGCCTGCCGTTCGTCGTGCGGACGTTGCAGCCCGTCATCGAAGATCTGGACGTCGAGGTGGAGGAGGCGGCGACCAGCCTCGGGGCCACGCGCTTCGGCGTGCTCACGAAGGTGATCCTCCCGTACCTCTATCCCGCCTGGCTCACCGGGTTCGCGCTGGCGTTCGCCCGGGCCATCGGGGAGTACGGCTCGGTCGTCTTCATCGCGGGCAACATGCCGATGCGCACCGAGATCACCCCGCTGCTGATCATCACCAAGCTCGAGCAGTTCGACTATGCGGGAGCCACCGCTATCGCTCTGGTGATGCTGCTCATGTCGTTTTTCCTCCTGCTCGCGATCAACGTGCTGCAGGGATGGACGACCCGTCGTCTCGCCAACTGAGTGCGGTCGAGAAAAGCCATGTCCGTACACAGCACCGATCGCCGGCCGTCGCAGCCGGTGCGGCATCTGAGCGAGCCGCCTGTCGTCCGCTGGGGGCTCACTGCCGTGGCCCTGGCGTTCCTCGCCCTCTTCCTCCTCCTGCCCCTGGTCACTGTCTTCCTCGAGGCATTCGGCCACGGCGTCCGGGCGTATCTTGCGGCGGTCGCTGAACCGGAGGCGCTCGCCGCCCTTCGTCTGACCCTCCTCGCGGCGGCGATCGCCGTCCCGGCCAATCTCGTGTTTGGCGTGTGTGCGGGGTGGGCGATCACCAAGTTCGAGTTCCCGGGCAGGAACGTTCTGACGACGCTGATCGATCTGCCGTTCGCGGTCTCCCCCGTAATTGCCGGCATGGTCTTCGTACTGCTTTTCGGGCGCCAGGGCTTCCTGGGTCCCTGGGCTGCCGAGCACGGGGTGAGGATTGTCTTTGCTGTTCCGGGGATCGTGCTCGCGACAATCTTCGTGTCGTTTCCCTTCGTCGCGCGCGAGATCATCCCGGTGATGGAGGCCGCCGGCACGCAGGAAGAAGAGGCGGCGCGCGTGCTCGGGGCAGGAGGCTTTCAGACGTTCTTCAGGGTCACGCTGCCCAACATCAAGTGGGGGCTCCTGTACGGCGGGATCCTGTCCAACGCGCGTGCGATGGGGGAGTTCGGCGCCGTGTCGGTCGTGTCCGGAAAGATACGCGGGCTGACGAACACGCTCCCGCTCCACGTCGAGATCCTCTACAACGAGTACGCCTTCCAGGCAGCGTTCGCGGTCGCTTCCCTGCTGACATTCCTCGCTCTCGTGACGCTCGTCGTCAAGACCGTGGTCGAACGCCGGCTGGGAGTGGCGTCGGAAGAGACACGCCCGGAGGCGGCTGTGGCGGGAACAGGATGAGCATCGAAGTCAAAGGCCTGAGGAAGCGCTTCGGGGGGTTCCAGGCGCTCGACGACGTCAGCTTCAGCGTGGGGCAGGGGGAACTGCTCGCGCTCCTGGGGCCATCCGGCTCCGGCAAGACGACCCTTCTGCGGATCATTGCAGGGCTCGAGCACGCCGACGCTGGAACGGTGCTGTTCGACGGGCATGATGCCGCGGCCCGCCACCCGCGGGAGCGCGGCGTCGGCTTCGTCTTTCAGCACTACGCCCTCTTCCGTCACATGACCGTGTTCGAGAACGTGGCGTTCGGCCTCCGCGTGCGTCCCCGCGCGGAGCGCCCCGTCGAGAGCGAGATCCGGCGGAAGGTGAACGAGCTGCTTGGTCTGGTACAGCTCGACTATCTTGGGTCGCGCTACCCTTCGCAGCTCTCCGGCGGCCAGCGCCAGCGCGTCGCCCTCGCGCGTGCGCTGGCGGTCGAACCGAAGGTGCTCCTCCTGGACGAGCCCTTCGGCGCCCTGGACGCGAGGGTCCGGCAGGAGCTGCGCCGATGGCTTCGGCGCCTGCACGCCGAGATTCACCTGACGAGCGTCTTCGTGACCCACGATCAGGAGGAAGCCCTCGAGCTCGCGAACCGGGTGGTCGTGATGAACGAAGGCAGAATCGAGCAGGACGGGACCCCGGACGACGTGGTGGAGCACCCGGCCACTCCTTTCGTCCTCAACTTCCTGGGGCAGGTGAACATCTTCCACGGGCGGGTGCAGGACGGGACGGCCTGGCTCGGCCCGCTCGCCCTCGAGTACCCCGAGCATCCGCACACCGAGGCGCGGACCGCTGCCGGATACTCACGACCGCACGAGCTCGACATCAGTCGATCGGATGACGGAGGCGGACTGTGGGGGACAGTAAGTGATGTCCGCATGGCGGGCGCCGTCGTGAAGTTCGAGTTGCTGGACGATCAGCGCAGCCCGATACAGGTGGAACTCGGGCGCGAGCAGTACGCGCAAATCCGCGCAATCATAGGCGAGAGCGTGTATGTGAAGCCGCGGCGCGTCCGGGTTTTCATGCAGGAGCCCGGAGGTTAGCTGGAGCGGTCCGTGAGGAGTCGAACTCCCTGGACGACGTCATCGAGGACATCACGGCCCGGAGTATCGTTGGGTCATGTGCCGCAACATCCGGACCCTGTTCAATTTCGAGCCTCCCGCCACGGACGAGGAGATCCGTGAGGCCTCCCTGCAGTTTGTCAGGAAGCTGAGCGGGTTCACGCGGCCGTCACGGGCCAATGCGGCGGCGTTCGGCCGGGCTGTCGATGAGGTATCCGAGGTGGCCCGGCGCCTCATGGATTCGCTCGTCACCGACGCACCAGCCCGCGATCGTGAGGAATTTGCGGCTAGAATGCGCGCCCGGGCGGCTGCGGGACCGGTGGGCGGGCGGTCCTGACACGAGGTCCACAAGGCTGGCCGGGGGGATGCCCCTGGCCAGCGCGAGCATGGCCCCCATCAGTTTTCCGCATAGCTGGTCCAGAAGCTGAACGCATGCATCCGATGATTTAATCCCGTTTTGCGCATAGCTGCGGGTGGGCCATAAATGTGGGGTGCACCTCACACCACAGCCCCCAGCCCAGGGTCTCTACGACCCCTCGAACGAACATGATGCGTGCGGCGTCGGCTTCGTCGCGCACATCAAGGGGCGGCCCTCCCACGGCATCGTGCGGCAGGCGCTCCAGATCCTGATCAACCTCCAGCACCGCGGCGCCTGTGGGTGTGAAGTGAACACCGGGGACGGTGCCGGCATCCTGGTTCAGATGCCGGATCGCTTCCTGCGGGCCGAGGCGGCGAAGCTCGGCCTCGAGCTGCCGCCTGCCGGCGGGTATGGTGCGGGGCTGGTGTTTCTCCCGAAGGATCCGGTGCACCGGGCGGAGATCGAGGCGCTGTTCGAGGCGGTCGTGGCGGAGGAGGGTCAGCATGTGCTCGGCTGGCGCGACGTGCCGACGGACAACAGCGCCGTCGGGCCGAGCGCCCGTTCCGTCGAGCCGGTGTTCCGCCAGATCCTGATCGGCCGCGGGCCCGCCCTCGAGGCGCCAGGCGCGTCCGCCGCCGGCGATGCCGCCTTCGAACGGAAGCTGTTCGTCATCCGCAAGCGGGTCGAGCATGCGGTCGATGCGCTGTCGTTCGACGATCGCCGCTTCTTCTACGTCGTCAGCCTGTCGTCCCGCACGCTGATTTACAAGGGGATGCTGACGGCCGATCAGATCGACGGCATGTTTCCCGACCTGGCCCATCCTGAGCTCGAGTCGGCGCTGGCGCTCGTGCACCAGCGGTTCAGCACCAACACGTTTCCCTCGTGGCCGCTGGCGCACCCGTACCGGTTCATCGCGCACAACGGCGAGATCAACACGCTGCGCGGGAACATCAACTGGATGAAAGCCCGGGAGGCGCTCCTCGCGTCGGACGTGCTCGGGGAGGATCTTCAGAAGATCGTGCCCATCATCCGGCAGGGGGGCAGCGACAGCGCCACCTTCGACAACGTCCTCGAGCTGCTCGTGATGGCCGGGCGTTCGCTGCCGCACGCCATCCTGATGATGATTCCGGAACCGTGGCAGAACAACCACACGATGGATCCCGCGCTGCGGGCGTTCTATGAGTACCACGCGTCGCTGATGGAGCCCTGGGATGGCCCGGCGTCGCTTGCGTTCACCGACGGCACGGTGATCGGCGCGGTGCTCGACCGCAACGGGCTGCGGCCCTCGCGGTACTACGTCACGAAAGACGACCTCGTTGTAATGGCCTCCGAGGTCGGGGTGCTCGACATCCCGGCGGAAGACGTGCTGGTGAAGGAGCGGCTGCATCCCGGCCGGATCTTCCTGGTCGATACGGCGCAGGGGCGGATCATCTCGGACGAGGAACTCAAGGGGCAGCTCGCACGCGAGCGACCCTACGCCGCCTGGCTGCAGGAGCACCTGATTCCGATCGAGGATCTGGAGCCCGCCCCCTTCCTGCCTCCGCCCGACCACGAGACCGTTCTCCGCCGGCAGCAGGTGTTCGGCTACACGCAGGAAGACGTCGAGCTGCTGCTTGCGCCAATGGGGCGTCAGGGGGAAGAGCCCATCGGATCGATGGGAACGGATACGCCGCTGGCGGTCCTGTCCCAGCGGCCGCGTCTGCTCTACGACTACTTCAAGCAGCTGTTCGCGCAGGTGACGAACCCGCCGCTCGACGCGATTCGTGAAGCGCTCGTCACCTCCATGGAGTCGACCATCGGCCCCGAGCGCAACCTCCTGCTGCCGGAGCCCGAGTCCTGCCGGCAGATCGTCGTGAAGTACCCGATCATCGACAACGAGCAGGTGGCAAAGCTCCGGCACACCGACAGGGAGGGCTTCCGGTCGGTCACGCTGCCGATGCTGTACGCCTCGGCCGAGAACGGGCCGGGGCTCGAGCGGGCCATGGATCGCCTGCGGGATCAGGCCCGCGAGGCGGTCGAGTCCGGGCACACGGTGCTCATCCTGTCGGATCGAGGCGTGAGCGAGAAGCTGGCGCCGATTCCCAGCCTGCTTGCCACCGCCGGGGTGCACCATCACCTCGTGCGCGAGGGCCTGCGCACACGGTGCGCGCTCGTGGTGGAGAGCGGCGACGCCCGCGAAGTGCACCACGTGGCGCTGCTGATTGGCTACGGTGCCGGCGCCGTGAACCCCTACCTGGCATTCGAGACGCTGGACGACATGATCCAGCAGCGGGTGCTCGAGGGGCTCACGCACGAGCGCGCGGTCATCAACTACATCAAGGCGCTCAACAAGGGCATTCTGAAGGTGATGTCGAAGATGGGCATCTCCACCCTGCAGAGCTACTGCGGCGCGCAGATCTTCGAAGCCATCGGCCTCGATGCCGCGCTCGTGGACCGCTACTTCACCTCCACGGCCTCCCGCATCGGCGGGGCGGACATCAACGTCATCGCCAGGGAAGTACGCGAGCGCCATCGGCGCGCTTTCCCGCGGCGCAACCTTCTGGCCGCGGAGCTCGAGACAGGCGGCGAGTACAAGTGGCGGCGTGACGGCGAACTGCACCTCTTCAATCCCGAAACCGTGCAGAAGCTCCAGCACGCCACGCGGACAGGGCAGTACTCGATCTACAAGGACTACACCGCTGTCGTGAACGATCAGAGCCGCAGCCTGGGGACGCTGCGGGGGCTGCTCGGCCTGAAGGCTGCCGACGCACCCATTCCGCTGGAGGAGGTGGAGCCGGCCGAGGCAATCCTCAAGCGATTCGCGACCGGGGCCATGTCGTACGGGTCGATCAGCCAGGAGGCGCACGAGACGATCGCCATCGCGATGAACCGGCTTGGCGGCAAGTCGAATACCGGCGAGGGGGGAGAGGATCCGCAGCGGAACCGTCCGGACCCGAACGGCGATTCCCGGCGGAGCGCCATCAAGCAGGTGGCCTCGGCGCGCTTTGGCGTCACGAGCGAGTACCTCGTGAATGCGGACGACCTCCAGATCAAGATGGCGCAGGGAGCCAAGCCGGGCGAAGGGGGGCAGCTGCCCGGGCACAAGGTGTATCCGTGGATTGCGAAGGTCCGGCATTCGACGCCCGGTGTGACGCTGATCTCCCCGCCGCCGCACCACGACATCTATTCGATCGAGGATCTCGCGCAGCTCGTGTACGACCTGAAGAATGCCAACCCGGCCGCGCGCATCCACGTGAAGCTTGTCGCCGAGGTCGGCGTCGGCACGGTCGCCGCCGGCGTCGCCAAGGCGCACGCCGACGTCGTCCTGATCTCCGGGCACGACGGCGGGACCGGGGCATCGGCGCTGACGTCGATCAAGCACAGCGGCGTTCCCTGGGAGCTCGGGCTGGCCGAGGCGCAGCAGGTGCTCATGCTCAATGGGCTGCGCGACCGCATCGTCGTGCAGGTGGACGGCCAGCTGCGGACCGGGCGCGATGTCGTCATCGCGGCGCTGCTCGGCGGCGAGGAGTTCGGCTTCTCGACGGCCGCACTCGTCGTGTCGGGCTGCATCATGATGCGGGTGTGCCACCTGAACACCTGCCCGGTTGGCATTGCGACCCAGGATCCGGAGCTGCGGAAGCAGTTCACGGGGAAGCCGGAGTTCGTGGAGAACTACTTCCGGTTCGTCGTCGAAGACGTCCGCGAGATCATGGCGCAGCTCGGCTTCCGGACGATGGACGAGATGATCGGGCGGGCGGACAGGCTCGAGATGCGTGCGGCAATCGAGCACTGGAAGGCGCAGGGGGTGGATCTGTCGAACATCCTCTATCAGCCGGTCGTGCCGGCGGAGGCCTCGCGGCGCGCCGTCCGTTCACAGGACCACGGCCTGGAGCGCGCGCTCGACGTGACGCTCATCGCCGGGGCGGCGCCGGCGCTCGAGCGGCAGGAGCCGGTCGAGATCAGCCTGCCGATCCGGAACGAACACCGGACTGTCGGCACGATGCTCGGCTCGGAGGTGACCAAGCGGTTCGGTGGTGCGGGGCTGCCCGACGATACGATCCGCGTGCGCTTCACCGGCACGGCGGGCCAGAGCTTCGGGGCATTCCTGCCGCGCGGCATCACGCTGGCGCTCGAGGGAGACTCGAACGATTTCTGGGGCAAGGGGCTGTCGGGCGGCAAGCTGATCCTGTATCCCCCGCGCCAGTCCACGTTCGCCTCCCACGAGAACGTGATAGTCGGCAACGTCTGCCTCTACGGCGCAACGAGCGGTGAAGCGTACGTCCGCGGGATTGCGGGGGAGCGGTTTGCCGTGCGGAACAGCGGCGCGGTGGCGGTCGTGGAAGGGGTCGGCGACCACGGCTGCGAGTACATGACTGCCGGGCGCGTGGTGGTCATCGGCAGGACGGGCAGAAACTTTGCGGCCGGCATGAGCGGCGGAACCGCGTACGTGCTCGACGTGGACGGGGGTTTCATCCGGCGCTGCAACGGCGAGCTGGTGGATCTCGAGCCGCTCGAGGAGGTGGAGGATGTTGACTTCGTGAAGGGGATGCTGCGGCGTCACGTGCGCTACACCAACAGCGCGCGTGCCGTCAGGCTGCTGGCCGACTGGCAGGAGGAGCGGTCCCGGTTCGTGAAGGTGATTCCACGCGACTTCAAGCGCGTGCTGATGGCCGAGGCGCGTGCCCGGTCCGAGAATCGCGAGCCGGAGTTCGCAGAGCTGGTGGGAGCGGCCAATGGGTAACAGCAGCG
>JACCXG010000586.1 GCA_013697225.1 Acidobacteriota bacterium | reverse complement strand
ATACAGGAAGACCGGGGTAATCACCGACATCCGCCCCATGACGGTCACCGCGAAACGGAGCAGATCGTGGGTGTCGCGCAGCCACAGCGTTGCCGCGACCCCCAGCACCGCCAGGGACATCACCCGTATGAAGGCCTCGTGACGCGGGAGCCACGGCAGGAGAGTTCCGGCGGCCGCCAGCGGCAGGACCCAGAGGTAGGAGGCTGCCGGAGCAGCCCAGGTCGCAAATGCGGCAAGGGCGATCCATGCCGGCAGGCTTACACTCCACGCCACCGCGGGGTGCCGCGGGGCGAGCGAAGGGCTGGAGATCCAGCGTCCCGCACGTGCCACGCTCCAGCCGACGAGTGCGCCGGTGGCCATCAGCAGCAGGAAGAACCTGCCCGGGCTGGCGTACCAGGGGTGGTAGACCTCCCGCGATGCGCGCAGCAGCCAGGTCACCCCCACCATGGCCCCCGCAGTCGCCAGGGCTCCTACCCACCCCCAGGCGAACACCAGGAGCAGGCGCGCGGTCCCCATCTGGCGGACGGCGTTGCCCGTCAACCGGAACCAGGTGAACACACCCGTGACGAGCGCGACCGCTGCGAGCGCCCACTGCACGCCCGGTCCGTAAGTGACCGCGACGGTCCCTCCGATGTCGAAGAACGTCGGTGTGTTGGAGCTGCGCTGCGTGATGTCCACCTCCTGCAGTGCTGCCAGGATTGCCGCCACATTCTCCCCGGTGGTACGCAGGGCGTGCCGCGACAGCCTGTCCTGCGTGTCCCGTGCGGTGTGGTACCCGTATCCGTCGAGGGCGGCAGCGAAGTTGAGCCCGGGGATGTTCCTGGTGGCCAGAATTGAGAAGTCGGTATCGTTCGGGAGCCGGCGGTAGATCTCAACCCCGTATGACGCGCCCCTCGGGTGCGGAGCGTGACGGGCCCACGGGGCCAGGAGCCATTCATTCCCCGGACCGGTCTCGAAGAGCATCGCCGTTCCCGCGGACCCAATCGCCTCCACGTTGATGTAGGCGTGGAGCCTTTCCGTCACGTCCCGATCCGTGACCAGCGCGGCCGCTCCCATCAGCCCCGCTTCTTCTCCGTCGGTCAGCACGACCAGCAGCGACCATCGCCTGTCCGGGCGCGCGGCAAAGACACGCGCGGCCTCGAGCGCGACCCCGACCCCCAGCCCCGCATCGGCCGCGCCGGGCCCATACGGGGAGGAGTCGTAGTGCGAGACCAGCCCGACAGCCTCTGTGCGCTCCCCCTGAAGAAGCGCGATGATGTTGGCCACTCGTGCGGTCCGCCCCAGCTCGTGGCGCTGCGCGTCGGTCTCCTGCACCCGAACCTCGAACCCGAACTGCCGAAGCTGCTCGATGATGTATTCGCGGGCGCGGGCGTTGGCGGCACTGCCCACCGGCCGGCTGCCGATGGTGTCGGCCAGCATCGCGACGTGCGCGCGGGCGTTCGCCTCGAGGAACACGCCGGGCTCACGTGCGCAGGCAGCCGCGGAGAGGGCGGTGAGAACAATCAGGGCCAGTGGACGCATCGCGACAGCCTATCCGATGACAGCGCCGTCGCGAACGCCGCTGGAGCGAGGAACTGCCCGGGCTCCAGAGATGCCGGTAGGGGCTATTCCGCGCGGGGCAGGGTGAGCCGTCCCGTGTACAGGGCCATCCCGACGACGGCGTCCACTCCCATGGCATCGAGCTCGTCGACCTCGTTCATCGAGGTGATGCCCCCCGCAGCGATCACGTCACGAGTGGTCGCGGCCTTGACCTCGCGAATGGCGGTCATGTCGGTGCCCTGCAGGAGCCCCTCGCGATCCACGTGTGTGTAGAGGAATCCGCCGAAGAACGGCTCGAGCTCTCTGATCGCTTCCACGGCAGTGAGCGGCAGGCCCGTGCGCCATCCATGGATCACGACCTTGCCTCCCTTGCTGTCCACGGCGGCAATCAGCCGTTCGGGCCCGATAGCCCCTGCGAGCTCCTCCGCAAAGCGCAGATCGACGGTCCCGTTTGCGAAAAGGGCAGAACCGACGATGGCGTGGGTAGCCCCTCCGGCCAGGACCTCCTGTGCCCGTGCGACCGAGCGGATCCCGCCGCCTACACGGCAGGGAAGCGCCGCGCAGATGCGCGTGACCAGCGCGTTGTTGTGCCCCTGCGCCTTGGCCGCGTCCAGATCGATCAGCTGCACTTTCGGGCGGCCGCTGAAACGGGCAATCCACCCGTCGAGGTCATCGCTCTCGACGGCGAGGCGTTCTCCCTGAACGAGCTGCACGATTCTGCCGCCGAGAAGGTCGATAGAGGGGATGAGCATGGGGGTGGTTGCAATGAAAGGGAAAAGGGAAAAGGGAAAAGGGAGAAGCTCAAGCCGTTCGTCGCACCGGGATCGATCGCTCCGCCAGAAAGGCCTTGAGCTCTGATACGGCGTGTTCCGAGTAGTGGAACACGCTGGCGGCCAGCGCCGCATCTGCCCGGCCGGTCGTGAACACGTCGAGGAAGTGCTCGAACGTTCCGGCACCGCCGGATGCGATCACCGGAATGGACACGGCGGTGGAGACCGCGGCGGTGAGCTCGCAGTCGAAGCCGGCCCGGGTGCCGTCGCGATCCATGGACGTCAGCAGGATCTCTCCGGCCCCCCTCGCCTCTGCTTCCCGCGCCCACTCGACCGCCTGGCGGCCGGCGGCGGTGCTCCCGCTTCGTGAGAAGACGGCAAACGTTCCGTCCCTCCGCTTCGCATCGATGGCCACGACCACCGCCTGGCTTCCATAGCGCCCCGCGAGCCGGGTGATGAGCGAGGGGTCCGTCAGGGCCGCACTGTTGACGCTGACCTTGTCGGCGCCTGCGTCGATGGCCGCCTCCGCATCCTCCGGCGCTCGGATCCCCCCGCCGACCGCAAGCGGGATGAAGAGCTCCCGGGAAACGGCCCGGATCGTGTCGGCCAGCGCCTGCCGCGATTCCAGCGTGGCGGTGACGTCAAGGATGACGAGCTCGTCGATCCCTTCGACGTTGTAGCGGCGCGCCAGCGCCGCAGGGTCACCGGCATTCCGCAGCCCTTCGAACTGGATGCCCTTGACGACGCACCCGTTCCTGACGTCAAGGCAGGCGATCAGGCGTTTGGAGAGCATACGGCCACGAAGTTCCGGATCATCTGCACTCCGGCCTCACCGGACTTCTCGGGGTGGAACTGCACGCCGAATACCTGGGCTCTCTCCACCACGGACGCGAACGGAGCGGCATGAGTCGTCACGGCCACCGTATCGTCTGTCACATCAGCGGCATACGAGTGCGTGAAATAGGCCTGCGTGCCGGGCGGTACGCCCGCGAGCAGCCGGGAAGGCCGCCGCATCTCGAGCGCGTTCCAGCCCACGTGAGGCACCTTGAGGGTGGGCGGCAGGCGCCGGCAGCGTCCCCGCAGCACTCCGAGGCCCGCCAGATCGGGCTCCTCGTCACTCCCTTCGAAGAGCCACTGCTGACCCAGACAAATCCCGAACAGGAACGCCCCCCGGTTGAGCGCCTCGAGAATCGCCTGCCGCCAGGGGCCGTCGAGCGCCCGCGTCGAGGCGAAGTGTCCGACGCCCGGAACAACGATTCCTGTGACGCTGGCGAGATCTGTTGGTGAGGAGGGCGTGACCACGTCCGCTCCCGCAGCCGCGAAGCCTTTGCGGACGGAGGTGAGATTGCCTGCCCCGTAATCAATAAGGGCAATCACAGCAGCTCCTTCGTACTCGGCAATACCCGGGCGAGCTGGCGGTCCTTCGAGCAGGCAAACCGGAGCGCCCGCGCGAAGGCCTTGAAGAGTGCCTCGATCTGATGATGGGCCGAGCGTCCATACAGCACCTTCACGTGCACGTTCGCTCGCGCCCCCTGAGCGAACCCGTCGAAGAAATCGTGCACGAGATCGGCCTCGAGATCACCCACCCGCTTGACCTTCAGCCGAAGATCGGTCACCGCGTGGATCCGTCCGCTCAGATCGATTGCGGCAACGCCAAGGGTTTCATCCATCGGCATGACGAAGTAGCCCGCGCGGTTGATCCCCCGGCGGTTTCCCAGGGCCGTCGATACGGCCTCGCCTATCGAGATGCCCACGTCCTCCACGGTGTGGTGCTGATCCACGTCGAGGTCACCGGTTGCGCGCAGCCGCAGGTCGAATCCGCCATGCCGCGTGAAGAGCTCCAGCATGTGATCGAAGAAGCGGATTCCCGTGGCAATGTCGTACCGCCCCTTGCCGTCGAGCGTGAGCTTTACCTCGATCTGTGTTTCGGTCGTATCCCTGGTGATTACCGCGCGCCGCACATGACCTCCTCGAGTGCGCTGACGAGCCTCTGCGTGTGTGCGACGACGCCGGCGGTCATGCGTGCACAGCCGGTGCACCCGGGATCCGCCGACCTGTCGCGGATGTGGATCCCGCGCTCGGCCAGACCGGACACAACGGACGCGAGCGCCTCGCCGAAGAAGGCCAGCACGAAGTTGCCGTTACTCGGCCAGTACCGGAGGCCGTGGCGATCGAGCACCTCGTAGAGCAGACCTTTCGACTCCCGAACCTCGGAGAGGTACCAGTTGTAGTATTCGAGGTCCGCGAGCGCCGCCGGGAGTGCCGCAGCCGCAAAGAGGTTCAGCGAATACGGGGGGATGACACGCCGCATCGCGGAGAGCCCCGCGGGCGTGCCGAACAGCGCGCCGGCCCTCACCCCGGCAAGGCCGTACGCCTTCGCAAACGTCCGGCCCACGATGAGGTTCGGGATCGCGCCCGACGCAGCGGACTGGATCATCGACTCTCCGGAGAAATCCGCGTAGGCCTCGTCGAGGAACACCATTGCCTGCGGAGCGGCATTGGCAATCGACTCGACGTTTTCAGGGGGTATCGATAGCCCGGTGGGATTGTTCGGGCTCGTAAGAAAGATAATCCGCGTCCTGTCGGACAACGCATCCAGAACGCGACGCGCGGGGAAGTCCAGGCCGGCGTCAGGCAGCACCTCCACGATCCGGCCACCGGCCCCATCGGCACACGCGGCATACATATCGAACGCCGGCTGCACGATGATGGCCTCGCACGGATCGGCCGGCGTGCCCTCGCGCAGCATGACGAGCGCTGCCAGCAGGATTCCCTCGTCCAGGCCGTTCACGAGGAGGACGCTCCCGGCGGAGACTCCGAACTTCGACGCGCAGGCCTCGATCGCCTCGTTGTAGTCGGGATACACCGCGGCTTCCTCGCGTGTGACCCGGCGCATCGCCTCGAGCACCTTCGGCGAACAGCCTGCGGTGTTCTCGTTCAGGTGCAGGCGCAGCCCGCCTGACGCGGTGGGGCGCCGGTATTCGTGCGTCATCGGGCGCCCTTCCGTCCACGCGCAGTCCTGGCCCGCCTCCGGCCCGCCTCCAGCCTGATCGACACGGACGCCGCATGCCCCAGGAGCCCCTCGGCCCGGGCGAGCGCCACGGCCGGTGGCCCGATCCGCTGGAGGCCTCCGGCACTGATCGCCTGGATCGTCGAGGTGCGTACGAAGTCGGCCGCGCTCAAGCCCCCCCGTGCGGCCGCCGCGCCGCTCGTCGGCAGCACGTGGTTGGAGCCGGTCATGTAGTCGCCGCAGGCCTGGGCGCTGTGGTGACCGACGAAGACCGTGCCTGCACGCGTCAGGCGCTCCGCCACTGCCGCCGTGTCGCAGACAACGTGCTCGGGGGCAAGCCGCTGCGAAAGAGCGATGGCGGCCTCGAGAGTCTCGGTGATAACGATGCCGCCGTTGCTGGCAAGCGCTTCGGCAGCCGGCCCTTCCGCCGGGAGCTGCCGGGCGATCTCGGCCGCCACCTCCAGGGCGAGCGTACGCACAGGGGTGAACAGGATGGCGCGGGCGTCCGGGTCGTGCTCCGCCTGAGCGATGAGGTCGGCCGCAATCCACGCCGGCACGCCGGTTTCGGACACGATGGCGATCTCGCTCGGGCCGGCAAAGAAGTCGATCGCGCACTCGCGTGCGACATGCGCCTTGGCTGAAGCGACGTAGGCGTTCCCCGGCCCGACGATCTTGTCCACCCGCGGAATCGACTCGGTGCCGAAGGCAAGTGCCGCCACGGCATGCGCCCCGCCGACCCTGAAGAACCTGTGTACGCCCGCCTCGATTGCGGCGAACAACACCGTCGGGTCCGGCCGTGGGCAGACGGCAATCACGTCAGGCACCCCGGCTACAGTCGCGGGGATCGCGGTCATCAGCAGGGAAGAGGGGAGCGGATACCGGCCGCCCGGAACGTAACACCCCACCCGGTCGAGCGGCTCCACGCGCTGGGTGATCCGCACACCAGGCGCGGGCGAGACAGTCCACGATTCGGGGAGCTGGCGTGCCGCAACGTGCCGGATGTGCGCGGCCGCCGTCCCAATCGCACGCTTCACGGGAAGCGGGACACCCCTGGCCACGCGCCGCATCTCCGCCTGGCCGATCTCGATCGCACCCTCGAGACGGTCGAACCGCCGCGCGTACTCGAGCAGAGCGCGGTCTCCCAGGCGGCGGACCCTATCGACGATCACCGCAACCTGCCGCTCGACCTGCGCGCTTCGATCGGGCCGCCTGTCGAGCAGCCGGGCGATTGCGCGCGCGTCGCTCCCGCGGACAATCCGGACCGCCCGTCTCATCGTTGGTGCCGCCACGTCAGAGCACGATCTTGTTCAGGGGGTATTCGACGATGCCCTGGGCCCGTGCGGCCTTGAGCCGTGGGATGAGGTCCCTGACGGTACGTTCCTCGATAATCGTGTTCAACGCCACCCAGCCGTTGTCGCTCAGGGGGGAGATGGTCGGCCGCTGGAGCGCCGGAAGGAGGGACAGCACCTCGTCGAGGTCCTCGGTGCGCACGTTCAGCATGATCCCGACCCGCCCCTGCGCCTCGATGGCAGCCTTGAGCAGCAGCGCCACGTTCTCGAGCTTCGTCCGCTTCGCCTCGTCGTCGAGTGCACGGGTGTTGGCGATCAGCTGCGTGTTCGATTCGAGCACGGTGTCGATGATCCGCAGCCGGTTCGCCCGGAGCGAGGAACCTGTTTCGGTGACTTCGACAATCGCGTCGGCGAGCATCGGGGGCTTCACCTCGGTCGCCCCCCAGGAAAACTCCACGTTCACGCCTACGCCAAGCCGTCCGAAGTACGCCTGGGTGGCGCGCACCAGCTCGGTGGCGATCGTGGCTCCTTCCAGATCCTCCGGACGCTGATAGCGTGAGTCCTCAGGAACGGCAAGCACCCAGCGGACCCTGCCGAAGCTCTGTTTGGCATAGACGAGATCCGCGAGCGGCACGAGCGCCCGGTCGTTCGCTCCGTGTAGCCCGGTGGTGCCTCCCGCCCCCGCCAGGTGCTCCGCGATCCAGTCCTGCCCGGTGAGCCCCGCATCGAGCACGCCGTCAGCGACGTAGCGGGCCATCTCCTGTGCCCGGATGAGCATGCACTCGATCTCCGGATCGTCGATGGTGGGGAAATAAGAACGGGTGGACGCGTAGATGTTGAACCCCGCGCGCGCGAACAGCTGGATGGTGGCATCCTGCAGGGAGCCTTTCGGCAGCCCGAGCTTGATTCTTGTCATGAGGTCACTCGAGGTTGCGGTAGAAGCACGAGCGCTCGCCCGTGTGGCAGGCCACGCCGTCGCCGAGCGCCGTCACCCGCAGCAGCACGGTGTCGTCGTCGCAATCGACGAGGATCTTGTTCACCTGGAGGCGGTTGCCCGAGGTTTCCCCCTTCGTCCAGAGCGCCCCCCGAGACCGGCTGAAGAATGTCGCGAACCCGGATTCGCGCGTCTTCTGCAGCGCCTCTTCGTTCATGAAGCCGACCATCAGTACGTCCCCCGTTCCATCGTCCTGCACGACGGCGGGGATGAGCCCATCGAGTTTGCTGAAGTCCATAGAGGAGACCTGGAACACAAAAAAAGGCCCCGCCGTTTCCGACGGGGCCCCCGAGACTGCCGTGCCTGAATCCGTGGTTCAGCGCATGCGTATCTCGACCGGCCCGCCGGAAGCGGCGCGGTGGTGATGACGATGATGGTGCGCAGCGCGGAACATGCGGATAAAAGCCTATCGCCGCTGCGACGGGGATGTCAACTCGCGCGGCGTAGCGGCCCTGGAATCTTCGGAACGCTCGTCCCTGACGCCGTGCGGGGTCCCGTCGGCGTCTATCCAGACCGAATGCGCATCCCCCTGACGGGCGACCGTCCGGATCTCGTGCCCCATTCCGCGAAGCGCCGACACTGCCGCCGCCGGCATGCGCTCCTCGATCGCGAGGCGATCCGGCATCCACTGGTGGTGCATCCTGGGAAGCGCAACCGCTTCCCGCCCGGTGAGGCCGTACTCCGTCACGCCGAGCACGATCGTCAGGACCGTGTTGATGATGGTGCGCCCGCCCGGTGACCCGGTGACCAGCACCACGCGTCCATCGCGAGCGACGATCGTTGGGGTCATGGAGCTCAACATGCGCTTCCCCGGGGCGATCACGTTCGCGGCCGTGCCAATCGGACCCGTCGTATCCGTGTAGCCGGGCCGCCTGTTGAAGTCCCCCATCTCGTTGTTCAGGAGGAAACCCGCTCCTTTGACGACGACGTGCGAGCCGAAGCTTCCCTCGAGGGTGGTCGTGGTGGCCACGGCCATGCCGTCGCGATCGACAATTGAATAGTGAGTCGTGGCGTCCGGTTCCCGGGCGTTCCCTGCCTGGAGCAGGTCACGGCCGAGGACGGCGCTGTCGGAGGGTGCGTCGGCCCGGATGGAGGCCCCCGCTTCTGCCGCATATGCTTTCGAGAGCAGCCGGTCGACAGGGATGCTGGTGGCGAAGTCCGGATCACCGAGATGCCGCGCGCGGTCGAGAAAGGCCCGCCGCATGGCCTCCGCCTGCAGGTGCAGCGCTGCCGGCGTGAGCAGACCCTTTGCCTGCAGGTCCAGCGGTTCGAGCATGTTGAGCATCTGAATCAGGGCAACTCCGCCGGAACTGGGCGGCGGCATCGAGACGATGTCGAACCCCCTGTATGTGCCACGTACGGGCGTACGCACCTTTGCTTCATACGCCGCCAGATCCTCTCTGGTGATCAGGCCTCCGTTTTCGCGCATGTCCTCGGCCACCCGATCGGCAATCCAGCCCCGGTAGAACGCATCAGGCCCGTCGTCCGCAATTGCGCGGAGGGTGCGGGCCAGATCGGTGAGCACGAGGCGATCCCCGGCTGCCCACTCCGCTCCTCCGGCCTTTCCGTATGCGGCGACCGATGCCGGGAACGGAGCCATGGTGAGCAGTGCGGAGTTCAGGCTTCGCGCAAGCGCCGCACTCACGGTGAATCCCTCTTCCGCCAGACGGATGGCCGGCATCACGAGCTCGCGCCAGGGGCGTTTGCCGAACGCACGATGTGCCGCCTCGAGCCCGCGCACAGTGCCCGGCACCCCCGCCGCAAGGTGACCCGAGGCGGTGAGGCGGTCGTCAATCGCCCCTTCAGCGTCCAGGTACATCGTGGGCGTTGCAGCAAGCGGCGCCTTCTCGCGGTAGTCGAAAGCGGTGACCTCCCCCGACGGCGTGCGCACGATCATGAAGCCGCCCCCGCCGATGTTGCCGGCGGCGGGGTAGGTGACGGCAAGCGCGAATGCCGTTGCCACGGCCGCATCCACGGCGTTCCCGCCGGCCGCCAGCGCGGAAGCCCCAGCGTCACAGGCCGGGCCGGAAGCGCAGACGACGAGCCCCTCGTGGGAGCGAACATCCCGTTCCTGCGGCGCATGAGTAGCGGCCAGGCCTGCCAGCACTGCTGCCGCCGCAATCAGTCTGACTTTCATGTAACCAGCTTATATCCAGCAGGTTGCCGCGGCACGGGACTTGTAAGATACAAGAAGGGCTGAGGTTCCGCGGCGGGTGCCTCGTTTTCGAGTCGGAGAGTGCATGCAGATCTGGCCAGGGCAACCTTACCCCCTGGGTGCGACGTTCGACGGAATCGGAACGAATTTCTCAATCTTTTCGGAGACGGCGCAGCGCATCGAGCTCTGTCTGTTCGATGAATCGGGGAAGGAGTCGAGGGTCGACCTCCCTGAAACGACAGCGCTCTGCTGGCACGGCTATCTTTCAACGGCGAAGCCGGGCCAGCGCTACGGCTACCGCGTGCATGGCCCCTGGGCGCCGGACGAGGGGTTGTGGTCCAATCCCAACAAGCTGCTGATGGACCCGTACGCGAAAGCCATCGAGGGTCTGTGGGACTGGAACGAAGCAATGTTCCCCTACCACTTTGCCGACCCGCTGGGCTCCAGGAACGATCTCGACAGCGCCGCGTACTGCCCCCGGTCTGTGGTCGTCAACCCGTACTTCGACTGGTCGCAGGACTATCGGCCGAACATCCCGTGGCACAAGACGGTCGTGTACGAGACGCACGTGAAGGGCTTCACCACGCGCCACCTGGAAATTCCCGAACCGCTGCGCGGAACGTATGCGGGCATGGCGCACCCGGTGGCCGTCAAGTATCTGCAGAGGTTGGGTATCACCGCCGTCGAGCTCCTGCCGGTGCACCAGTTCGTGCAGGATTCGACGCTGCACGAGAAGGGGCTGCGGAACTACTGGGGATACAACTCGATCGGGTACCTGGCTCCGCACAACGAGTACGCACAGGCGCAGCGGGGGGAACAGGTGCAGGAGTTCAAGCACCTGGTCAAGACCCTTCATCAC
>JACCXG010000550.1 GCA_013697225.1 Acidobacteriota bacterium | reverse complement strand
GCCGGGAAAGCACTGCGCCTTTCGCCGCATCCGCGCCTTGAGCCCCCTCACGAAGTTCCACTGATAGACAACGTTCTGCGGGCGCTCCAGGGCCCGCACGCACGCCGAGAGCTCGATGACGGGTGAGACGGCGCACACGCCGCACAGCTGTGGCGGCGGATCGTCCCCGTAATCCCCCGCCAGCTTCAGCGCCAGGTTGCCACCGAGCGAGTATCCGGCAACGACAACTCTCCCGATGCCGTCCCGATCCACCACTTCGCGCAGGACGGTGTCGGCGTCGTGGGTCAGGCCCGAGTGGTAGAGCCCCGGCGCCAGCCGCTCCGTGCCGCCGCAGTTGCGCTGGTTCAGCCGGATGACGTTGAATCCGCTCGCAAAGGCCTTGTCCGCGAGCCCCTTCATATAGTGCGCGGCGCTCGAGCCTTCAAGGCCGTGGAGCGCGATGAGAAGCGGATGGCGGGCCCGGTCCGCCTGCCAGTGACAGTGGGCGAGCACCTGCGTGTCGGACGTGACCGCGAACAGGCGTTCTTCCGGCGCGGGAAGCCGCGGGAACGCGCGGCGGCGCGCCCAGCAGAAGATCGTCATGGCGTGCCCGCCGCGCAGGATGCCGGCGGGGGGCACGTATTCAGGAAGCGGCGAGATGGATGGGCCCGTTCGTCTCTCCATGCAAGCGTTGTCAGCGAAGTCGATACACCCGGATCGGGCCCGACTGAAACGCCAGCGGGAGCGTCAGGTCGGACTCGGTCACCAGGTAATCGAGGCCGTGGTCCGCCCCCAGCTGTCGCGCACGCGCGGGGGCGAGCGCATGGAAGTCTCCGACGGCCTGGAGCCGGTCACGCGTCTGCATCGCGATGCGCCGATCGTACATCCCGATGGCAGCATCCTTTGCCGCCTCGACGAAGACATCCCGGCGCGCGGCCATGCGGACGCTCGTGCCGTACAAGGAGGCGTGCGCGGGATCGGCAAGCCACGCGCTGTCCTTCGGCGTGGACTGCGCCCATGCCGTCACCCGGCCCCAATCGCCCGGCACACCGACCTGGAACAGCGGCCGATCAGGGAACTCGACCTCCATCACGTACAGGCCGCGTGCTGCGGCAATCGCGATCAGCGCAAGCGCTGCGACCCGTGCTCGGCTCACCCCTGGGTATGGCCCCTCCGCGATAGCCCAGACGAGATAGACAATGGCGAGGTAGTCCAGCATCCAGAAGACACGTGCCGGCTGGAGCTGGATGGCAAGCGCCAGCCGGATCCCGTGCAGGGCGACCATGCACGCGAACACCGCCACCAGAGCGAGGCACCCGACGACAACTCCGGTTTCACGGCGGAGCAGGAGCCCGTGCGCCGCACGCCAGCGGTAGACCGCGACGATCACCAGCGCGTACCCGAGGTTGATCGCCCAGGTGCCGGACGGCCAGGCGAGCGGAAACAGATAGTCCTTGTCGGCGATCGCCGCGAGCCACTCCGGGTCCATGATGACGACGCGCTCCCGCAAGGGGCCCGCCGCCGCCCACACGACCACGACGAGCGCTGCGGCCCCGGCCGCACCAAGCGACCGGCGCCACCGCGGCTCCGACACGAACATCGCCACCCCCATCCACACCACAAACCACAACGTCGTCGTTGGATGGAGCGTGGCTGCGGAGAGAAGACCGAGAGCGACTCCTCCGGTGTGACCACGAAGGAACGCCGCGACGGCAACGGCCCCGAACGCGAACGCCAGCTGGCGAGGGTGGAAGTAAGCCTCGAGTGTGTTCGTCCCCGAGTCGGTGACGGCGTGGCGAAGCGAGAGCGCGGCCAGCAGCGCCGCCGTGGTCCATGAGTGCCGGTACAGCTGTGTGCCGAGCGCTGTTGCCCCAATGGCGAGCATGGCAAGCGTCAGCAGGTAGAGCCCCAGGAACAGCGTGGGGAAGTCTCCCGTGGTCAGGCGTGCAATCACGCCCACCGTCTCGTCCATGAGCGTCAGCCGTGCCTGGGCGTCGATGAGCGGCGTGTCGCGGGGGAACAGCTGCGGATCCACGGCGCGCATCGCGGCCGGACCGTAGAAGGCGAGATCCGACGCGCCGTAGCGGTATCCAGCGGAGTTGGCGGTGGCAAGCAGGCAGAACGGAAGGATGGACAGAAGCGCGAGGAGCCTCCTGTCACCCCTCATTGTTCATCGGCGGTAGGCCCGTAGATGGAAGGAAGCGGGACGTTCTGCAGGCGGAGATACACGCTCAGCTGCCCCCTGTGGTGAATGAGATGGTTCATGACAAAGCTGCGGACGGCGCTGATCCGGGGCATGGTGAAGAACTCCTGCGAGCCCTTCTTCAGCGTCCATGGCGTCAGCATCTCCGGGTCCGAGCTGGCGGCGACGGCCGCGCGCGCGGCGCTCACCCTGGCGTCGAACTCCTCGAGCATTGCGGTGCGGGATGCCGGCGCCCGCAGGCTGACGTCCTCGCCGAAGGTGTCGAGATCGAGGACGGTGTGCTGCAGCGTCGCGCTGCACCACATCGGGAGGTTGGCGATATGCCCGGCGAGCTCACCGAGGCTCATCGACTTCTCGTGTGGTTTCCAGGCGAAGTGCTCGTCCGGCACGCGTTCGAGGAGGCGCCGGGTGGTAGCCATTTCGTGATCGAATTCGGGAAGCAGTGCGTCTCGTATGGCCATGTAAAGGGGGTCCTGTCAGCGTCCGAAATCCACCTTGGGCAACTGCTGCGCCGTTGCCGGAGCTTCGAAGTAGGGATACTCCTGGAACCCGAAGGCGCGGGCGGTCACGTTGGACGGAAAGCGGCGGCGCAACGTGTTGTATTCCTGCACGCGTTCGTTGTACCGCATGCGCTCCGTGGCGAGGCGGTTCTCGGTGCCGGCGAGCTCGTCCATCAGCCGCTGGAAATTGGCGTCGGACTTCAGCTGCGGGTAGTTCTCGACCACCACGAGCAAACGCGCGAGCGCTGAGGACTGCTCGTTGGCGGCCTGGATCGTTTCCTCCGGGTTGCGCGCTCCGGCCATCCGCTCACGCGAGGCGGCAACGGCGGTGAAGATCTCCCGTTCCTGGGTCGCAAATCCCTTCACCGTTTCGACGAGATTTGGAATCAGGTCGTTTCGCCGCTGGAGCTGGTTCTGCACCTGGCCCCACTGCGCCTTGATCGCTTCCTCGGACCCTGTGAACTGGTTGTACGAACAGCCGGAGAGCGACGTGGTCACGACCAGCAGCAGCGCCAGGTGTATCGACAACCGTTTGGGGTTCACGTTCATTCCTTCTTCCTCCTGACGCGACGAGGCCCGCCGGATGCGCAGCCCTGCATCCGCCCGGCAGGGGCCGGGCACCATTTTCAGTGTACTACCAGCCTCCACTCGCCCCACCGCCGCCGCTTCGCCCTCCCCCGAATCCTCCGAAGCCGCCTCCTCCGCCGAATCCGCCGCCGCGTCCACCCCCTCCAAACCCGCCAAACCCCCCGCCGAAGCCGCCCATGCCGGCGCCGAACGGCCCGACCCCGCTGTTCCAGCCACTCCACGGCCCGCGGCCCCATCCGCGTCTTCGTCGCCGCCGGCGCCGGTTCGACAGCATGATCACGAGCCAGATGATGAAGAGGAAGGGCCAGGGACCAAAGCCGCCGGTGGGCTGGATCGGCTGACGTTCGCGCGGTACGTCCTGCAATTCGACGCCGCGCCGCTCGGCAATGCGGTTGATGATGCGGGAGGTGCCGGCGAGCAGCCCTTCGCCGAACTGGCCGCTGCGGAACGCCGGCGTGATCACCTGGCGGATTGTCTCCCCCGCATAGCCGTCGGTGATGAACTCCTCGAGGTCGTATCC
>JACCXG010000519.1 GCA_013697225.1 Acidobacteriota bacterium | reverse complement strand
CTGAACTCTCACTCCGGCGACATCAGCGTGGGCGTGGCGGGGAACCCTGGTTTCCAGATTGAGGCGACATCCTTCAGCGGGTCGGTCCACTCCGACTTCCCTCTTGAAAAGGGAGGAGCGGGCGACGGGAGGCCCGGGGGCCGGCAGCGGACCGTCCGCGGCGTGTATGGCGACGGCAGCGCCTTTCTGAATCTCACCACCTTCTCGGGCGATATCACCGTCTCCAAGCGGTGAAGGCACGGGAGTTGCTCCGGAAGCCAGGGACGCAATGTGCCACTTGACGGCATATAATGCCCGGTGACGTGACGCAGGCTTCGAGGAGATGGTGGCTATGAAGAAACAGTGGGTTCTTGTCTGTGCTCTCGCGGGGGCCCTTGCCGCGGCCGGGAGTACGGCGTCGGCACAGCACACGGCGCCGAATCAGCAGCCGGCGACAGCGGCAGCTCCGACGGTCCCGGGAGGAGATGTGGCGCTTGGAAGCGTGCGCTTGCCCCGCGCCGTGAGTGCTGACGGCAAGTCGCTGCCGGCAGGCACCTACCAGGTGCGCCTGACGGCAGAGCCGGCCAAGCCCGACGCGGTCGGTACCACGCAGGAACTCGCCCGCTGGGCCGAGTTCGTGCAGGGCGGCACCGTTCGCGGACGCGAAGTGGTGAACATCGTGCCACAGGCCGAGATCAAGATGGTCGTCAAGGATGCGCCTCCGCCGTCGGGCGGGTCGAAGGTTCAGGTGCTCCGGGGGAACGAATACCTCCGCGTCTGGATCAACCGGGGGGGCAACCACTACTTGATGCACTTCCCGATTGGCGGCGGGGGCACCACCCCGTCGGCAAGCCGCTAGGCCGCCAGGCAGTCCAGTTCAGAGGGTGCGGCGCGCCAGCCTTCCCCGGCGTGGCCGCCGCACCACGGCTCTGCGGCACCGTTGTCCTCCTCACATCGCCATCACGTCGAACTGCTCGTGATGAAGATGTGAGTCCGGCTTGATCGTCACCTTCTTCCCCAGCATCCCCTCGAGGTCCCGCAGCAGCGCACTCTCCTCCTCCCTGAACGCCCGCGCGATGTCGGGGTTGACCCGCAGCAGCACTCCCTGGCCGTCGAGATCCCGCCCCACCTTCCGCATCTCGGTGAGGATCTCGTAGCAGATGGTGAACGCCGACTTGATGGTGCCCGAGCCCGAACAATACGGGCATGGCTCAGTGAGCTGGCGCTCCAGGCTCTGCTTCACCCGCTTCCTGGTGACGATCACCAGCCCGAAGTCGGAAACCTGCAGCGCCTTCGAGGGGGAGCGGTCGCGCCGCATCTCCTTCTCGACTTCCTGGAAGACCTTTTGCCGGTTCTTCTTCTCCTCCATGTCAATCAGGTCGAGGACGATGATTCCGCCGAGGTCCCGAAGCCGGATCTGCCTGACGATTTCCTTGACGGCCTCCAGGTTGGTCTTGACGATGGTGTCCTCGAGCCGGCCAGTACGCTTCCCCACGTAACGCCCGGTATTCACGTCGATGGCGACGAGCGCCTCGGTCTGGTTGATGACAAGGTAGCCGCCGGATTTCAGCCACACCTTGCTGCGAAGCGCTTTGTCGATCTCCGCCTGGACGCCGTACTCCTCGAAGATGGGAAACGGCTTCGAGTACAGCTTCACGCGCGGGAGCAGGCTCGGCATGATCCGCTCGATGAGCGCCACCACCCGCCGGTGCTCCGCCTCGTCGTCTATCTTGATGGAGCTGTAATCCTCGGTGAGCAGATCGCGGAGCAGCTTCGTGACAAGGCTCTGCTCCTGGAACAGGACCGCAGGAGGACGGCGGGCCTCCATCTTCTGCCGGATCTCCGTCCAGATCTGATGGAAGTAGGAAAGGTCGCTGACGATGTCCGCTTCGGAGCGGCCGGCGGCTGCGGTGCGGATGATGACCCCGCCGGTGAACCCGTGTGTTTCACGGAACGCCTTGACGATCCCGCGGAGGCGGCCCCGCTCCTCGCGTGACTCGATCTTGCGCGAGACACCCACGTGGTCCACTGTGGGCATGAAGACCAGGAAGCGGCCCGGCATCGTGACGTGCGACGTCACCCGGGCACCCTTCGTGCCGAGCGGCTCCTTCACGACCTGGACGAGCACCTCCTGCCCTTCCTTCAGCAGGTCTTCAATCTTGGCTTCCGGGCGGTCGTGGCCGCGGCGTTCCCCGCGCTCTTCCGCCGGCGCTGCCGGTGCGGCGTCGGCGACAGGGACACCGTTCCCTGTCCCCTCGCCGTTGCGGACCTCCACAGGCTCGGCCAACGGCTCGGCTGCCGGCTCGGCTTCTTCCTCTTCCCCTGACTCGAGCCGATCGAACTGCTCGAGGGTGTTCACGACCTCCGTGACGTAGAGGAACGCATCCCGCTCGAACCCGATGTCAACGAAAGACGACTGCATCCCCGGGAGGACCTTGGAGACCCGTCCCTTGTAGATGTTCCCGACAACGCCCCGCGAGCGTTCGCGCTCGATGAAGAGCTCGACGACCTGATCGTCCTCGAGAATGGCGACACGTGTGTCGTGATCGCCGGAGGAGATGATCATCTCCTTGTTCATGAATGAAGCTCCGCTGGTGTGCGGGCGCGGAGACCACCGGGGCGGACGGGCGCACGCGCAGAGGCCGGGCGGGACGCCCGGCGCGCTGCAGCGCCGTCATGGCCACGATTATGGTGAGCATGGCGAACATGCCGATGACCTCCATCTCTCCGCTAGCCGCTGAGAATTCGGAAACTGCGGGGCAGCTCATAAAAGCGTCAACTCCCAACGCCCAACTCCCAACTCCCAAGGCCGATATGTCCGTGGGTTCTGGTGGGCGTTGGGCGTTGGGCGTTGGGCGTTTTGAGCCGACCCTCGTCAGTTGGTGAACCGCCGCATCCTGACGTTCAGGATGAGACCAAAGGCCGCGAGCGTCGCGATCATCGACGACCCGCCATAGCTCATGAGCGGGAGCGTCAAGCCTTTGACCGGGGCAAGCCCGGCGGACATGGTGATGTTATAGATCACCTGGAACGAAAACCCCGCGATGATTCCTCCGACCAGGTACGCCCCGATGCGGTCCTTGGCAAGCCGTGCCGCTTCAAGCGACCGGACAATGACGAACAGATAGAGCCCGAGTACGACGAGCACGCCCAGGAAGCCGTGCTCCTCCGCGAGAACCGAGAAGATGAAATCGTTGTGGGCGACCGGCAGGAATTTGTACTGCCCCTGCGTGCCGTTCATGAACCCTTTGCCGGTCAGCCCGCCAGAGCCCACCGTGACGCGCGCCTGGATCGGCTGGTAGCCGGCGCCCCGGGGATCCTGCTGCGGATCCATGAAGATGACGATCCGGGATTTCTGGTAGTCCTTGAGCGCAAAGTTCCACGCAAGGGGGGTGAGCAGGATTGCGACAGCGGCCGCAATCACCAGCAGCCGCAGCCGCAGGCCGCCCAGATAGGCAATGCCCAGGTAGATCGGGATGAGCGTGACCGCCGTGCCGAGGTCCGGCTGCCTGGCAATCATCAGGATGGGGACGAGCGCGAATATCCCGCCGAGTACCAGATCGGATGGATTCCTGGCGCCACGGCGGTTCTCGCCGAAGTACATCGCGAGGATCAGCGCCAGCGTGATCCGGCCGAACTCCGAGGGCTGGAACTTGAATGGCCCGAGCGCAATCCACCGCTGCGCCCCGCCGGCGCTGTCCCCCGCAACGAGCACGAAAAGCAGCAGGGCGAGCAGCCCCCCGTACAGGAACAGCGAGTGCTCGGCGAATGCCCGGTAGTCGATCGTCAGGAAGAGGAGCAGCACGACCCCACCCAGCCCGATGGCGTACAGCTGTGTCCAGAACTCGCGCCCCGCGTACCCGGTGCCGTCCGGCAGGACCCGGTAGGTCGTGCTGTAAATCATCATGGCCCCGATTGCGGCAATGAGCAGCACGGCCCCTAGCAGGAGCCAGTCCACGTGGAAGTAGAGGCGGCGGTCGAACATGCGTTCAGGACCCGGAAAGCCGGCCACCTGCCGGGGTGAGTGATCCAGCCGTAGGGGGAGGGCTGTCGGTCACGGCCGGGACTCCCGCGGCGAAGCTCTCACGCCACCCGGCGCCGGGGAGGAGACCTCGGCCGTCGCGACGGTGGTCGCCGGACCGGCCGGACGTGGCGCAACGGGAGGAGCCGTCGGCTTCTGCAGCTCGGGCAGGGGCTTTCCCTCCAGCTTTGCGTAGTACGTCTCGATCACGTGCTTCGCGATGGGGGCCCCCAGATAGCCGTGTTCAGAGTGTTCGGCGAAGATGACCCCCGCCAGGACCGGGTTGTCCCGCGGCGCGAAGAACACGAACCACCCGTGGTCCCGGACCTCCATCTTGCCCTTCATCGCCTTGGCGCCCTGGAGGGAGATCACCTGAGCGGTGCCGGTCTTCCCGGAGACGTCGCGGCCGGCAATCCGGGCGCGACCGGCCGTTCCCGCAGCGTTCACCGCCATCCAGAGACCATCGTGCAGCGCCTTGACGGTCGAGTCCTTCATGTCGACGTTCGACAGCGGCGGAGGCGTCTGCGCCGGAGTCCACCCGTTCCCGTTGTCGAAGGCTTTCAGAACGTGCGGCGTGTAGCGGGTCCCGCCGTTGGCGATGGTCATCATCATCACCGCCAGCGAAAGCGGGGTGACGTTGACCTGGCCCTGGCCGATGGCCACGGAGATGGTCTCGCCGGCGTACCACTTGTCCTTCATGACCCGCCGCTTCCATTCAGTCGACGGCACCAGGCCCCTCACCTCGTTGGGCAGGTCGATGTTGTTCTTCTCGCCCAGGCCCAGAAGCGACGCCCACTTGTGGATCCTGTCCACCCCGAGCATGTTTCCGAGGGTGTAGAAGTAGACGTTGCACGACTTCTCGATCGCGTGACGCATGTCCACGCTGCCGTGGCCACGCTTCAGGTGGCACTGGAAGTAGCGCCCGTAGAAAACCCCGCCGCCGCCACAGAAGATGCGATGCTCCGGAGTGACGAGCCCTTCCTCCAGGGCGGCCGCGGCAACCACGATCTTGAATGTGGATCCGGGCGAGTAGGTCCCCTGGAGCGCCCGGTTCCGCAGCGGCTTGAGCTTGTCTGTCGTCAGAGCGGACCAGCTGGGAAGGTCGATCCCCACCGCGAACTTGTTCGGGTCGAACGCGGGCAGGCTCACCAGTGACAGCACCTCGCCCGAGTTCGGATCGAGCACGACCGCTGCGCCGTTGTACCCGAAGTGGCGGAAGCCGTCCTCGGCCGCCTTCTGCAGGTCCGCATCGATAGTGAGCTGGACTCTCTGCCCCTCGACGGGCTCCTGCCGTTCGAGGGTCCTGATCTCCCGCCCCA
>JACCXG010000498.1 GCA_013697225.1 Acidobacteriota bacterium | reverse complement strand
GGTCCTGCTGCACGCGCGCGACGCGGCCGTCCACGGGCAGAACCTCCGCTACGAGCCACAGCCGCACAAGAACACCCTGGGCTTCTGGACGCGAGTCGAGGACTGGGCGTCGTGGGAGTTCGAGCTGCCCGCACCCGGACGATACCGGGTCGAAGCGCTGCAGGGTTGCGGCCCCAAAAGCGGGGGTGCCGAGGTGGAGTTCGCGGTCGGCGATCAGCGCGTCACCCTGACCGTGGAGGAGACGGGGCACTTCCAGAACTTCGTGCGGCGCGATCTCGGTGAGCTGCGGCTTGCCGCGGGACGGCACTCCCTGAGCGTGCGGCCGCAGACGAAGCCGGGTGTTGCGGTGATGGATCTCCGTGAGATCCGGCTGGTCAGAGTCGAATAAACGATCAGCCTGCGAGGACCTGAGCGCGGGTTCCAGGGCCTGAGGAGGCGATGGCCACGCGACCACAGCCCGGCTGATCGTGACGCCTGCGCCGGGCCGTCCCGCTCGACCGGGGGACGGGCCCGACGCTCAGATAGATCGTGTTCAGAATTCGAATCTGACCCCGAACTGCCACTGCCGCATCACCGCCAGCTGGAAGATGTTCGTGATCCGGCCGGCGGTGCCCGGGCAGTCCACGCACGTATTCGGGTTCGCCAGGTTCACCGTGTTCAGGAGGTTGAACGCCTCCGCACGAAGGGTCGCCCGTATATTCCCGGTCTCCGCGAGCGTCTTGATGAACGACATGTCGAGCTGCGAGAACGACGGCCCCGTGAGCTCGTTGCGCCCGACGCTGCCGAACGTGCCCCGCTCCGGCCGGCGCCAGGGGCCGAGTGTCATCCCGTTTGCGGTGAGGGGCGTCACGCGGCCGTCCGCGGCGGGCGGCGTGGTGACGAACCACGCCTCGGCTGTCTGCTTCTCGGGCTTCCAGTCCCCTACAAGGTCGGGCCTGCACCAGCCGGTGTCGCGGTCCGCGTTGCAGTCGCGATAGCTTGGCGTGAACGGCAGGCCGCTCTGCCATCGATACACGCCGTTCACCTGCCAGCCTCCGACGATGGAGTCGAGCGCGCGGGAGACGTCGCCGAAGTACGTGCGGCCCCTGCCGAGCGGGACTTCCCAGACCCCGTGCAGGCTGAAGACGTGCCGGCGATGGTTGTCGTTCGGGCCGTAGGCGAGCTCCCGGTCGTGGTTGTAATAGAGGTTCGTGTAGTTGTACGCGTGCGACCACGTGTAATGGCCGAGGAGCGAGTAGCCCTCGGAGAAGCGCTTCTCCGCCTTCAGCTGCAAGGCATGGTAACTGTTGCTGGCGTCATTGCCGTAGTAGCGGAAGTTCTGCGACCAGCCGAACCGGGAGAAGAACGGCTTCCGCTCGTTGGTGGTCAGCGTGCCGAACCCCTCGATGCTCGCCTGGTTGAAGTCGTAATCGGCGCCGAACCCGGCGAACACGTGGGTGCCCTTCGTGCCGATGTACGCCGCTTCGACCGCCATGTCGTTGAACAGCTGGTGCTGCACGGTCAGGTTCCACGCATCGACGGTCGGGAGACGCATCTGCTCCGGCAGGATGAACGCCGTGACCCTGTCGGGCAGGAGCGGCCGTCCGTTCGGCCCTCTCGGCTGCTGTTCGAGAACCGTGGCGGGATCGAGTGGCGAGGGCCCCTGAGCGAGGTTGAACACCGCGTCGAAGTTGCGGGCGGGCTGGAGCGACTGAATTGCCAGCACCGGCAGGTTCTGCGTCACGTTATGGCCGAAGACCGAGCCGAACACGCCGATGTCGAACCCTCGTCCGTATCCCATCCGCAGCACCGTCTCGTCGGTGACCCGGTAGGCGACGCCGAGCCTCGGCGCGACCGCTTTCCACGTTCCCTTGACGTTCAGATCCAGGCCGACGCCGTCGGTCCCCGCAATCAGGACCTCCCCGGTGTTGACGTCGACGAATCCTCCCTTGCCGGGCCCGGTGACGGTCTGCGGCCGGTAGATTTCCCAGCGCAGGCCGTAGTTGACGGTCAGCTTGCGCGTGACCTTCCACTGGTCCTGTCCGTAGAGGAACATCCGGTTCTGCCGTTCCTCGGCGTCGGTGACGGTGCTGATGTAGCGTTCGAAGACGCTGACGTCGCCGAGCAGGAACGAGGCGAGCGCCGAGCCACCGCCTGTGGGTCCCTGGGTGCGTGCGGCGTTGAACTGCAGCTCGCCGGCCCGGTGGCGGTCGCTTGGAATCCGCAGGTTCATGGCGTGGCGCACGTCGGCGCCAAGCTTCAGCGTATGGTTCCCGCGCAGCATCGTCCAGTTGTTCACGAACTGGAACTGCCGCTCGTTCTGCCGGAGCGGACAGTTGCACCGGGCGAACTGCAGGGCATAACCGAAGTTGAACTGGTTCCCCGTGTTGCCGCCGGGCCCGTACCCGTTCAGCATGAAGGCGGGCATGCCGCGAGTGAAATCGTCAAGGTTCAGCCCGGGGATCCCCGCGTCGGCTGCGGGATTGATGTTCCCGCCGCCGGGATCGACGTTCACCCGATACCGGAACCAGCCGAACCGGAAATCGGTGAGCAGCGTGGGGCTGATTGTGTGATCGAAGCCGGCGGCGATGCTCTGGTTGCGCGTCTTCGAC
>JACCXG010000493.1 GCA_013697225.1 Acidobacteriota bacterium | reverse complement strand
GTAGAAGTCTCGTCTCGACGCTCATCTTCACCTGCGCGGTGCTGCTGCCGGCCATGCCCGCGCAGGCGCAGGGCGTCACCACCGGGATGCTCAACGGTACGGTGCTGAACGCCGCGAAGCAGCCGGTCACCGGCGCAAACGTCATCGCCATCCACCTGCCGTCGGGCACCAGCTACGAGGCGGTCACACGCGCGGACGGACGGTTCTCCATCCCGGCGATGCGCGTGGGCGGCCCCTATTCCGTGACGGCCACCTTTACGGGCGCCGGAACGGCGTTCGAGCCAGCAACGCTGGACGATATCGTGATCAACCTGGGGATCGCGACCGACGTGCAGTTCAGCGTCCGGACGATTGCAGTCGAGGAAACGATCACGGTCATGGGGCAGTCGGACACCGTGTTCGCCTCCAGCAGAACAGGGGCCGCCACGGCTGTCGATCGGGCCGACATCGCCACGCTCCCGACGATCTCCGGGCGCATCAGTGACGTGACGCGTCTGACGCCCCAGGCCAGCGGCAACTCCTTCGCAGGGCAGGACAACAGGCTCAACAACATCACTGTCGACGGTTCGTACTTCAACAACTCGTTCGGCCTGGGCGGGCAGCCGGGCGACAGAACGGGTGTCGCGCCCATTTCGCTCGAGGCCATCGAGCAGGTGCAGGTCAGCGTGGCGCCCTACGACGTCCGGCAGGGCAACTTCGTCGGCGCTGCAATCAACAGCGTCACCCGGAGCGGCACGAATCAGCTCAGCGCCTCGGTGTATCACCGGTTCCGCAACGAGGGGCTGGTCGGCACGGAAGCACGGGGCCTCGCGGTGAATCCTGGGACGTTCACCTTCCGTGACACAGGTTTCTGGGCAAGCGGGCCGGTCGTCAGGAATCGGCTCTTCGTGTTCGGCAACTACGAGAACGAGGAGGAGAGCCGTCCCCTCCATACCTTCCGGGCGAATGCCGGCGGGGAGCCGGTCGGCGGGAGCGTCACGCGGGTGCTCGCGTCGGACCTCAACGCGCTCAGCAGCTTCCTGGGGCAGAACTTCGGATACGAGACCGGCCCCTACCAGGACCTGGACGACATCACCCCCGCCAGGCGCTACCTCGCCAGGGGTGACTACAACCTGAACACGAGCAACAAGGTCAGCTTCCGCTACACACAGCTCGACTCCAGCTCCGGAAGCAACCTGTCGACCTCGTCTTCAGCCGGAACCGGACGGAGTCTCGGCGCGAACGGCGGACTGCACTTCGGCGCGTCCAATTACACGGTGCTCGAGAACATCAAGTCGGGCATCGGCGAGTGGAATTCCGTCATCGGCAGCAGCATGTCGAACAACCTCATCGTCGGGCTCACGTCCAACGACGAGAGCCGTGGGGATATCGGCCCGCTGTTCCCCTTCGTGGACATCCACCAGGGGGGCACGACCTACACCTCCTTCGGGTCGGAGCCTTTCTCGGTGCAGAACGAGCTGCGCTACAAGACGTTTCAGCTGCAGAACAGCTTCACCAAATATACAAACCGCCACACCCTGACATTCGGCGCAACAACCCAGCGGTACGAGTCCGAGAACGTCTTCTGGAGCTGCTGTCCGCAGAGCAACTACGCGTACAACTCACTGCAGGATTTCTACACCGACGCGCTCGACTACCTCGCGAACCCGAACCGCACCACGTCTCCAGTCACCCTCCGGTTCTTCAAGGTGCGGTACACCAACCTCCCGGGGCTCGAAAAGCCGGTGCAACCGCTCAGCGTCTGGTACAGCGGAGCGTATGCCCAGGACGAGTGGCGGCCGCGAACCAACGTGACGGTCACCGGGGGGGTGAGATTCGACATCCCGGTCTTTGCCAACACGGCCTTCCGCAACGAGAAGGCGGACGCGCTCACGTTCCGCGACGAGAATGGCTCGCCCGTGCAGTACTCCACGGGCGAGATGCCGGACCCGAAGGTTCACTGGTCCCCGCGAGTGGCCTTGAACTGGGACGTGGCCGGGCGCCAGCGCACGCAGGTCAGGGTTGGCACCGGAGTCTTTACCGGCCCACCGCTCTATGTCTGGATTTCAAACCAGCTGGGAAACACCGGTGTCCTCATCGGGGAGATCGTGGACCAGAACACGACGGCACGTCCCTTCCATCCGGATCCCAATCGGTACAAGCCGACGAACGTGACAGGCCAGGGGGCCTCCAGCTTCGAGCTGAACGTGACCGATCCGAACTTCAAGTTCCCCCAGAGCTGGCGTACGAATCTGGCGGTCGACCACCGGCTGCCGGGGGGCATCACCGGCACCGCCGAATTCATCTACAGCACGGACGTGAACGGCGTCTACTACATCAACGCCAACCTGCCCCCTGCGCAGACGGCATTCACCGGAGTGGACAATCGCCCCCGGTGGACGAGCAACCGGATCAACAACACCCCTCCCAACGTGATCACCAACGCCATGGTCATCAAGAACCAGAGCGTCGGCTCCTCCTGGAACATGTCGGGGAGCCTGTCGAAGACGGCGTTCCACGGCCTCACGGTGAGAGGCGCCTACAGCTACGGCGAGGCAAGGAACACGATCGATCCGGGTTCGACGGCGTTCTCGTCCTTCGCGAACAACCAGCATGTCTTGGACCCGAACAATCCCGGGGTCGGATTGTCCGGGTATTCGCAGGGACACCGCGTGTTCATGCAGGCGTCGTACAGCCGGTCGTACTTCGGCTTCGGCGCGACAACCGTCTCGGCGTTCTGGGAGGCGAGGCCCTCGACCCAGAACTTCGCGACCAACGTCAGCTACGTCTTCCAGGGAGACATGAACGGTGACGGCTATTCGGGGAACGACCTGATCTACATCCCACGGGACATGTCCGAGATGAACTTCGTGACCTTCACGAGCGGTGGCGTGACCTTCACGGCGGACCAGCAGGCGCAGGCGTTCGAGGCGTACATCAACCAGGATCCCTACCTGCGCAAGAACCGTGGGCAGTATGCCGACCGCGGCGGGCTGTTCCTCCCCAGAGCCCAGAGGCTGGACCTCAGCGTCCTTCAGGATGTGTTCCGCAATGTCGCCGGGAGGCGGAATGCGGGGCAGATCCGGCTCGATATCACCAACTTCGGCAATCTGTTGAATTCCGACTGGGGGGTGGGCCAGCGGATGGTCCTACCGGTCACGGCCGCCAACGGGGCTCAGATCCTGACCAATGCGGCTGCGGACGCGCAGGGCCGCGCCAGCTACCGCCTGGCGCTCGTGAACAACCAGCTGGTGACGAACTCGTTCCAGACGACGACGACGCTGGGCGACGTGTTCCAGTTCATGGTCAGCTTCCGCTACTCGTTCAACTAGTCCCTCGAACGTGAGGCGATACATGAGCCCCGGAGCGCCGACAAGGAGCCAGCGGCCGCTGGGCAGCCGTGTGCCGCCCTGGAACAGTTATGACGCTTTTGCACTGACAGCCGACAACCCGAACCCTGTCGTTGCAAGCGTGTGATTGCGCCGGTGGGTAGGGTAGGGGCAGCCCGTCCCCTTCTCCTCGACGTAGGTGATCTCGCGGTTGGTCGTTACTTCGCGGTATCGACCCGTCACGCATCCGCATCCAAGTGTCGTGAATCCGAGGAGACGAACAAGGCTCATCATAAGGGTGCTCCGACCGACGGCTGAGCAAATCCTGTACCGCTGAGGTTAAAGAGAATCGGCCCCATCGCTGTCTCTGGCGACGAACGACGCACGCGAAGTTGAATCAGGGACATCAAGCCGCTGGATCGGCCAGCGCGGCGATCCGGCGCAACACCCTTTACGCTGTAGGACGCCCGCCGGTCACATCCTGTTCCGCCCGCGCATCGCCTTCACGAAGGGGAACGAACATCTGGAGATCGGCCGCGCGGGCGGTGGCGGACGCGTGCGCAACCCGTAGGCGGTAGATGAAGAAGCGGTAGATGAAGAGCAGGTGGAGCGCGCCGACGAGGACCGCCTCCGCTGGCGCGCCGCCAAGAGCGGCCCGAAAGAAATTCACCCGAAGCGGCAGCCACCGTGATGACGGCCGCCGTCGCGACAGCAGTGGCCCACAGGCGTGTCTTTCTTCTGTGGTGAATCGCAAAGTCCACCAAACGGCTGAGTAAATGTACCCGTGTCCGCTGCCGATGAGTACAAGCAAGACAACCGGCGGTCCGGTGGCGCCGGTGTCGAATACAGTCGCGCTGGTATCAGACTTGTATGGATGCGCTGTCGTCAAGCGCCGGTGGGCTGATTATCCGGCACTTTCACGGCGCTGTCGGATTCAGCCGTTACAGTTCTGGTTGCGCGAGGGCGTTCTGTGTTGCTACACTACTCGCGTCCCAAGTTTCGTCCCCCAACGGTTGCCGACCTTCCAGCGGCGTATCGGAGG
>JACCXG010000486.1 GCA_013697225.1 Acidobacteriota bacterium | reverse complement strand
GCCACGAGGTTCTCGTAGGTGTCGGTTGCGGCGTTGTAGCCTTCCTCGCCTTTGCCGTCCTTCACCTTCTGGACGACGATCGAGCCTTCCTGGCCCGCGTTGGTGGCAATCCAGCGGAGCGGCTCGTTGATGGCCTTCCGGATGAGTTCTACGCCGACCTGCTGGTCAGCCTCGAGCTTCAGTGAGTCGAGCGCCTTGCCGGCGCGGATGAGCGCCACGCCGCCGCCGGGAACGATGCCCTCTTCCACGGCTGCCTTGGTCGCGTGCATCGCGTCTTCCACGCGCGCCTTCTTCTCCTTCATCTCGGTCTCAGTGGCCGCACCGACCTTGATGACCGCCACGCCGCCGACGAGCTTCGCGAGCCGCTCCTGGAGCTTCTCACGATCGTAGTCTGAGCTGGTCTCTTCGACCTGCGTGCGGATCTGCTTGACCCGGCCTTCGATCGCGCCCTGCTGGCCGGAGCCCTCGACGATGGTCGTGTTGTCCTTGTCGATGGTGACCTTCTTCGCCTTGCCCAGATCGTCGAGCTTGATGTTCTCGAGCTTGATCCCGAGATCTTCCGTGATGGCCCGCCCACCGGTCAGAATGGCGATGTCCTCGAGCATGGCCTTGCGGCGATCGCCGAAGCCGGGCGCCTTGACGGCGGCGGCCTGCAGCGTGCCCCGGAGCTTGTTCACGACCAGGGTCGCGAGCGCTTCACCGTCGACGTCCTCCGCGATGATGAGCAGCGGACGGCCCGCGCGCGCCACCTGCTCGAGCAGGGGCAGCAGGTCCTTCATCGAGCTGATCTTCTTCTCGTGGATGAGGATGACGGGATTCTCGATGACCACTTCCATCCGCTCCGGATCCGTCACGAAGTACGGGGAGAGGTAGCCGCGGTCGAACTGCATACCCTCGACGACCTCGAGCGAGGTCTCCATGGACTTGGCCTCTTCGACGGTGATGACGCCGTCCTTGCCGACCTTCTCCATCGCCTCGGCGATGATCCGTCCGATCGTCTCGTCCGCGTTTGCCGAGATGGTGCCGACCTGTGCGATGGCCTGGCCGCTGATGGGCTTCGCCTGCTTCTTCAGTTCGGCGACGATCACCTCGACGGCCTTCTCGATGCCACGCTTCAGCTCCATCGGGTTCGCGCCGGCCACCACGTTCTTGGCCCCTTCGCGGAAGATGGCCTGCGCCAGGACCGTGGCGGTCGTGGTGCCGTCTCCGGCGATGTCAGACGTCTTGCTCGCCACCTCACGGACCATCTGGGCGCCCATGTTCTCGAGGGGGTCCTTCAGGTCGATTTCCTTGGCGACGGTCACGCCGTCCTTGGTGATGGTGGGGGAGCCGAACTTCTTGTCGATGACGACGTTGCGCCCTTTGGGGCCGAGGGTGACCTTCACCGCGTTGGCGAGGGCGTTGACGCCGCGCAGAATCGCCTGTCGCGATTCTTCGCCGTAAATGATCTGCTTTGCCATATTTCTCTGATCTCCGTTTGCTGATTCGCCTAGTCGCTGGTCTGCCTTAGCCCGCCATCACGCCGAGGATTTCCTCCTCGCGCATGATGAGGTACTCGTCACCGTCGAGCTTGATCTCCTGGCCCGAGTACTTGCCGAAGAGCACCGTGTCGCCTTCCTTCACGTCGAGCGGCGTCACCTTGCCGTCCTTCTCGGTCTTCCCCTTGCCGACAGCGATCACCCGCCCCTGCTGCGGCTTCTCCTTGGCCGTGTCCGGGATGATGATGCCGCCAACCTTCTGTTCGCCCTCTTCGAGGCGCTGGACGATGACGCGGTCGTGCAGGGGTCGGAATCGCACTGCGGTCTGAGTAGCTGCCATACGTTCTTCTCTCCGTTTGCTGGCGCGGAACCCTGGGTTCCGCGGATCACGCGCGGGCGGGGCCCGCAGAAAACTGGGGGCCTGGCCCCTGTGCTGAACCTTGTTGTTGTGCGGCCGGCTGCACGTGACGACTTAGCAATCAGCCCGACCGACTGCCAATGTTACAGGAAGGAGGGGTCGCCTTGTCAAGCACTCGCGTGCGCCGACTGCTAACGGGCCGACCGGCGGGGAGTCGGGCTCCGGGCCTGCGGATCACTGTGAAAGGCCAGCGAATCCGCACACGCGCTGGCCCTCGTCAGCTTCTTCTGATCCGGTATTCGCTCATCTTCCGCGCCACCGTGTTGCGATGGATCCCGAGCAGTTCGGCGGCGTCGTTCACGCACCCCTCGCAGCGCTGGAGAGCGCGCGTGATGAAGACCTTCTCGAACTCCCGGCGCGCATCTTCGTAGCGCACTCCGCGTTCGAGCATCTGCTGCACGAGGGTGTCGAGCTGCTCGCGCACGGTGCTACTGCAGATCCCGGCCCGAGAGGAGCCGGAAAGCCTCGATGTACTTCTCCCGGGTGCGCTGCACCACCTCGTCGGGCAGGGATGGGACCGGCGGCTTCTTGTTCCAGGCGATCGCTTCGAGATAGTCACGCACGAACTGCTTGTCGAAGCTGGGCTGCCCCTGGCCCGGCTGGTACTGGTCGCTCGGCCAGAAGCGCGAGGAGTCCGGCGTCAGCACTTCGTCGATGAGCACGATCTCCCGTGCCTCCGTGCCGGGCGTCTTCGCACCCGGGGCACGTCCGCCGCCGGTCCCGGCGGGAGGCGGGGAGGCGAGGCCGAACTCGAGCTTCGTGTCGGCGATGATGATCCCTTTCGACGCGGCATGCTCGACGCCTCTCCGATAGATCTCCAGGGTGAGCGCCTTCAGGCGTGCCACGAGCTCCGGCCCGACAGCCGCCCCCGCTTCCTCCTCGCTGATGTTGACGTCGTGCCCGGACTCCGCTTTGGTGGCGGGGGTGAAAATCGGCTCCGGCAGACGGTCCGACTCGCGCAGCCCGCGGGGCAGATCTACACCGCAGACGCGGCCGGACTGCTGATACTCCTTCCAGCCCGAGCCGGAGAGGTACCCACGGGCGACGCACTCAATCGGCACCGGCTCCGTCCGCCGGACCAGCATCGTCCGTCCCAGGAGCACGCTGGCATGGCTGCGTGCAGGTTCGGGAAAGGTGTCCGCATCGGTCGACAGGAGATGATGCGGCACGAGATCCGAGAGGCGCTCGAACCAGAAGGCGGAGAGCTGGGTGAGCACCTTGCCCTTGTCGGGGATACCGGATCCAAGCACGTAATCGAACGCGGAGATCCGGTCGGTCGTGACCATCAGCAGGTCATCGCCGAGCTCGTACACGTCGCGAACCTTACCCCGTCGATGGAGCGTGAGACCGTCGAGTGCCGTGTGGAGAAGCGGAGGGGTAGAGAGCAATGTGACCTCGCGGGAAGAGCTGAGAGATTACCGGCCGCGAGGTGTCGAGTCAACCGGCCCTTCCTCCTTTGCGCTTCGCAGCACGACGTCGCTCCGCCGGGTGCGGACGGAGATCGTGGGGCCCCCGCCATTGACGTCTCCGGAGGCTCGCTGCTCGCGGTCTTCGTCCGCCGTCGATCGCTCGAGGCCCAGGGCCGCCGTAGCTTCGGGATCGATGCGCCCCTCTACGGCCACGGCATCGAGCCGGTACCCTGCCCCCGGAGGGGTGAGGACGACATCCGCCCCTTCGCTGTAGATGACGACCGGCGCCGCGGCTGAGAGCGCAACGGCAATCCTCGTGTTCCGACCGTCGATGCGTGTCTCGGCCCCCACACCTTCCAGGGTGAGCGCACCGCCCACCGCGTTGACGCGGATGGGCCCGCGCGTGGCGGACAGATCCTGCAGGGTGATCTCCGCGTTCCGCGACTCCACGTCGACTGCTCCGGGGGGGGCTGACGCCTGGAGCCGTCCGCCTCCCTCCATGACGATCGAGAGGTCGCCGCGCACGCGTCCGAGCGTCACCTCACTGTTGCGGCCGG
>JACCXG010000472.1 GCA_013697225.1 Acidobacteriota bacterium | reverse complement strand
GTACCTGGGCACGTTCGTGTTCGCGCTCGGGAACGGCACCGTCGAAGCGGTGGTCAATCCGGTCACCGCCACCCTGTTCGACCGTGAGAAGACGAAGTACCTGAACATCCTGCACGCGGGGTGGCCGGGCGGCCTGGTCCTCGGCGGCCTCCTGGCGATTGCGGTGAGCTTCGTCAACCCGGGCGTGCTCCCAGGCAGCCTGTGGCAGTGGCAGATGGGCCTGGTGCTCGTGCCGACAGCCGCGTACGGCCTGATGCTCATGGGCCAGAAATTCCCGGTTCAGGAGCGCGTCGCCGCCAACGTCTCCTATTACGAGATGCTCCAGGAGTTCGGGGCGGCCAGCTGCTTCATCGTCCTGTTCTTCGTCGTGTCGGGGATGAACCAGATTCTCGCGGTCTTCGGCGTTCCGCCGTTCAGCATGGCCATGCAGCTCGGGATGGCCATCATTCCCTCGCTGCTCTTTGCCTTTTACGTCAAGAGCGCGGGCCGGCCGATGTTCATCCTGCTGCTCCTGGTGATGCTGCTGCTGGCGACAACGGAGCTGGGGACCGACAGCTGGATTGCGGACATCATGCGGACGGTGCTCCAGAGCCCGACGCTCGGCACGCTCTTCCTCGTCTGGACGTCGGCCATCATGTTCGTGATGCGCTTCTTCGCCGGCCCGATCGTGCACAGGATCAGCCCGCTCGGCCTGCTGGCCGCGAGCGCGGCTGTCGCGGCAATCGGGCTCCTCTGGCTGGCGAACGCCGGCACGTCAGCCGCGATGCTGTTCATTGCGGCCACGTTCTACGGCTTCGGCAAGACGTTCCTGTGGCCTACCACGCTGGGGGTCGTCAGCGAGCAGTACCCGCGCGGGGGCGCCCTGATGCTCAACGCGATTGCGGGTGTGGGCATGATTTCGGTAGGCACCCTCGGGAATCCTGCAATCGGGGCCGTGCTCGACAGCGCCCAGGCCGCGGAAATCCGGCAGGTGGATCCGGCGCTGGCCGACCGGCTCATCGTCGTGCGGCCGGGGCTGTTCGGTGAATCGGAAGCGGTCGACCCGGCCCAGCGTGCGCTCCTGGCACGGGACCTTGCGGCGTCCACCGCAAGGGCGGCGGGCACTGTGCCTCCGGAGATTCCGGCGGAAGGCGGCCCCACCGGACGCACCGAGGCACACATCGCGGCCGACAAGCAGGGGCAGGCCCTCGAGCGGCAGAATCAGCTGCTCGCCGACATCGATGCCCGCACGAAACAGGCAACGCTCGCGAAGATCGCTATCCTGCCGATGATCATGCTTGTCTGCTACATCGGGCTCATCGCGTACTTCAGGTCAATCGGCGGGTACCAGCAAACGGTGCTCCTGGCAGACCCCGCAGGAGTCCCGCCCAGGCACTGACGGCGCACGGCAAGTCCTGCATGGGGGCGCAGGTTCCGCGCGTGTCGGCGATTGCAGCCTGGCACGCGCGTTCCGCCGCCGCCGCCGTGCACTGACAGCCGACGCCATCGGCAGCATCCGGCTGCGGCTCGAGATTGGACCTCGGGGTTGGCCTCGGGCGTTGGGAGTTAGACGCCGTCGGCCGTTGGGAGTTGGGCGTTGGGAATTGGGAGTTAGGCAGCGTCGGGCGTTACGCAGCGTCGGGCCTTGGACGTTGGGAACTGGGAGTTGGGAGTTGGGAGTTGAACTGAAGGTCCCGTCTTCGGCGTTGGGAGAGAATGATGGCGGATAAGGTGCGGGTCGCAATCGTCGGTCTCGGGTTCGGCGCGGAGTTCATCCCCATCTACCAGCGGCACCCCAATGCCGAGATGTACGCAATCTGCCGGCGGGACCGGACGGAGCTCGACGCCTGCGGCGACCGCTTTGGCGTGGGGGTTCGCTATACGGATTACGACGAGCTGCTGGCGGATCCGGACGTCGACGCCATCCACATCAACTCACCCATTGCGGATCACGCGCCGCAGTCCATCGCGGCGCTGAAGGCGGGCAAGCATGTGGCCAGCACGGTGCCCGCAGCGACGACCATCGATGAATGCCGGCAGCTCGTCGAGGAACAGCGCCGCAGCGGCAAAGTTTACATGATGATGGAAACCGTCGTGTACAGCCGCGAGTATCTCTTTGCGAAGGAGCTGTACGACCACGGGGAGCTGGGGCGGATCCAGTTCCTGCGCGGCAGCCACCAGCAGGACATGGAAGGGTGGCCCGGCTACTGGGAGGGGTTCCCGCCGATGCACTACGCCACGCACTGCGTGAGCCCCTGCCTGGCCATTCTCGGCAAACACGCGGAGCACGTCGTCTGCCACGGATCGGGGCGGATTGACGAGTCGCTCATCCCGAAGTACGGCAGCCCCTTCGCGGTCGAGACGGCGACGTTCAAGCTGCGGGACTCGGATGTGTGCGCGGAGGTCACGCGCAGCCTCTTCGACACGGCCCGCCAGTACCGCGAGAGCTTCGATGTGTACGGGTCGAAGAAGTCATTCGAGTGGCAGCAGGTCGAGAACGACGAGCCGGTGATCCACACGCGGAGCACGCGCGAGCGGCCGCTCAGCGAGGCGGAGATCCCCAGCCGGGTGAAGGTGCCGGACTACGCGCACCTGCTCCCGGAAGAGATCCGGCTGTTCACCCAGCCTGCCGCCATTCAGGACGCGGACCATCTCTCCTTCCTGCAGGGCGGCGGGCACGGCGGCTCGCATCCGCATCTGATTCACAACTTCCTCATGGCGTGCACCGGCAGGCAGGCGGCGATGCCCGACGTCGAAACGTCCGTCAACTGGACGATGGTCGGGATCTGCGCGCACCAGTCGGCGCTGCAGGGGGGAGAGAAAATCGCTATCCCGCAGTTCTGACGGACAGGGGATTCGCCCCGCCGCAAGCGAGAGAGGGTGACCGCCCGGGTGCTGGCGCAGCGAACCGTTCCCCTGCTGGCCATCGGGATTGCGGCAGCTCTTCTCAGCTTCCGCCCGATCTACGAACCGGATCTCTGGTGGCACCTTGCACAGGGGCGCGAAGCCCTCTCCGGCCACATTGTCCGGACGAATCTCTTCAGCTTTACCCATCCTGACTATCGCCAGCAGTTCACGCCGTGGCTCTTCGACGCGGTGGGCTATGCGGCGTGGAGGGGGGCCGGGGGCACCGGCATCCAGATCGTTCAGGCCGGCCTTCTTGCCCTGACGTTCGGGCTGTTGTACGGCGCCTGCCGGCTGCGTGCGTCCGCCTGGAGCGCGGCGGCGGTCCTGGCGATCGGGTTCTTCATCCTGGAGCCGCGCGCCATCCCGCGTCCCCACCTCGTGTCGTTTGCCGGTGTCGCGGCCTGCACGTTCCTGATAGAGCGTGCCTCGGCACAGCGGTCCGCGAGGCCCTTGCTGTGGGGTGTTCCGCTCGTTGGCCTCTGGAGCAACCTGCACGTCGAGTGCGTTTTTGGAGTGCTGCTCCTCGCGATCTACTCCTGCGCGGAGTTGGTCAGGCCCTCAGCGCTGCCCCGCAGTGAAGCGCTGCGCGCGGTGGCGCTTGCCGGCATATGTGCGCTTGCCACGATGGCGAACCCCTACGGGTGGGGCTTGGTGGCGTACCTGTACGAGAACCTCTCGGTACCCGGTGTTCTGGCGATTGCGGAGTTGCAGCCCCCCTATCTGCCGGCCTATCGCGCGTTCTACGTCTACCTACTGGCCGGAGCGCTGTTGCTGGCGCTCCAGCCGCGCAGCCTCAGGTTATGGGAAGTCCTCGCCCTCGTCGTCTTCGCGGCCGCCGGCGCGAGATACCTGCGCCTCACGCCCTTGGTGCTGCTGACGACGGCCCCGATGCTGGCCGCGCGGCTGACCGCCCTGTCCGCGTGGGGAATCGACAGACGTGCCATCCTGATTACCGCCTCTTGCGCCGCCCTCGCCGTGTCGCGCGTGCCGGTCAGGATGCTCATCACGGAGGTGAGCGTCGGCACGAAGGCTGTGGCTCCTCCACAGTTCTTCTCAGCCGATGCGATTGCCTTCATCAGGGAGGCCGGACTCGAGGGGCCGGTGTTCAACAGCCACAATCTGGGCGGGTACCTGGCGCTCCACTTCTATCCGGAGGTGCGAATCTTCCAGGACAGCAGGCTGCAGGCTTACCCGCCGGAGCATTTCCGCGGCATCATGGCCGCCTCCCGTGACCAGTCCGAGTGGGATCGCCTGGTCTCAGACGTGGACTGGGCCGTCCTCTCGTCCCCCAGGCCCAATCAGCTGTC
>JACCXG010000422.1 GCA_013697225.1 Acidobacteriota bacterium | reverse complement strand
GTGCAGGCGGCCCCGTCGGCCTGCCCGCCTACGCCATCCTGCGGCCGCAGGGCGGGGCGCCGTCCGAGCCTGCCGCCGGGCGCTGAGCGCGACCAGACGTGTCGGAGGGCCTGAGTCCCGCGCGACGGTGATCAGTCGCCTCGCAGGTTCCAGAACTGGCCGGTCAGGCCGGTGCGCGCCATCAACTCCTCAGCCTCCTCGAGCGTGTGACGCCGCCAGCCGGGTTTCACCTTGTCGCGGTACCAGCCCTGGGCAAGCCGCCACGCCTGATCCGGCGTGAGCGCGGCCCCGCGCGGCAGGCCTCTGGAGGAACACCAGCGATCGATGTGCTCTTCTCCACGGAAGAGCAGCATCGTGCTTCATGTGAAGCCGATGTTGTCCCACCAGTGATGTGCCGGAACGGCGAAATGGACGATGCCGTCGGTCTGAGTCAGCTCGCCATCCTGGATCCCGAGCGTCATCGGATCGCCGCAGTCGCCACACGACGTGCGCACGAGCGCGTCGCTCCCGAGCGCCGCCGCGATGCCGAGGGCATCCCAGACGCAGATTGCCTGATAGGTTTTCCCGACTGCGTCGACCCGAAACCCTGAAGGGACCGCACAGAACGGGTTCGCGGCCCAGATGTTGGTGCCGTTGGGCGCGAGGATCAGGACCTTGCCAGCCGCCAGGTACCGCAGGGCCTCCTCGACTTCCGCCTGCGGCTGTTGCAGCGCTTCTGCGATTCGTGGGGGCTGAGGCACGTGCCCGGTCTCGGCCGCCTGGCGAAACACGTAGATCCGAACACTCCGCGCGAATTCTTCGGCTCGATCCGCCGCAGCCTCGGTCATTGTGGAAGCCCTCCCGGCGCCGGCCGGATGATCCGCCCCTATCCATGAGAATGTCAACTACAGAGGGGACTCAACAGAGGGTGACTCGACGCCCACCCGTCGTGTCAAGACAGGCGACCGGGTGTGAACAGAGGTAACTGACGGCGGAGCCGCCCGTCCGCCAGCAGGACGTAGCCGGTGCTGGGCATTCACCGTTGGGCGTTGGGAGTTGGAGGTTGAGCCTTGAGCCTTGGGCGTTGGGCGTTGGGCGTTGGGCGTTGACGCTCAGCCGCGGATCTTTTGGGTATCATCGCGAGCACCATGCGACCTGCCCCCCTCATCCTCCTGGTGCTGGCGGTTGCGGCCAATCTGTCCCCCGCCGCTCAGGCTCCCCCGGCGAAACCCCGCGCCAGTAACGGCCATCCCTTCACCGTTGTGGAGGCGACCATCGCGGACATGCGGATGGCAATGGAACAGGGCCGCGTCACATCGCGCCAGATAGTCACCGAGTCCCTGCTTCGCATTGCGATCTACGAGGACCAGCTGAACGCGGTCATCTTCGTCAATCCTCGCGCCCTGGAGGAGGCGGATGCACGCGACAGGGAACGCGCCGAGGGGCGGATCCGCGGACCGCTCCACGGTATTCCAATCGCGCTGAAGGACAACATCCACACGACGGACATGCCGACGACGGGCGGAGCGCTGGCGTTCGAGGGATTGATGGTTCCCTACGAGGCGACGGTCACGACACGGTTGCGCGAGGCGGGCGCCATCATCATCGCCAAGACCGGCCTGACGGAGCTGGCGAACTGGGTGGCGAGCGGGATGCCGACGAACTACAACGCGCTCACTGGCTTTGCCAGAAACCCGTACGACCCGCGCCGCGATCCGCGCGAGGCGACGTTCGACGGGCGGCCCGCGCTGGCCACTGGCGGCTCCAGCTCGGGCGTCGGCACCAATGCGAGCTTCTGGGCCGCGAACGTGGGGACGGAAACGTCCGGGTCCATCCTCAGTCCGGCAAACCAGAACATGCTGGCGGCGGTGAAGCCAACGGTGGGACGGATCAGCCGTCACGGGATCATCCCGATCACGGCGGACCAGGACACGGCAGGCCCCATGGCCCGGACGGTGGCGGATGCGGCAACGCTGCTCGGCGCACTCGAAAGCAGAGCGCCCGATCCGAACGACCCGGCAACCAGCGCGTGCACGCCGCCGCCGGGCGGCGACTACACGCGCTTCTTGAACTCCGGTGCATTAAAAGGGGCGCGCATCGGAATCCCCCGCGCGTTCTTCTACGAGCCGACGAAGCCTCCGGGTGCCAAGGAGCCACGCGGCGGATTGAACGGCGATCTCGCCAAGGCCATGGCGGACGCCGTGGCGGTACTGCGTTCGCAGGGAGCCGTCATCGTCGATTCAGCCGATATCCCCAGCATCCTCTCATCCGAACCGGCGGCGAACTTCCTCCTCTGGCCCGTGTGCGGCAGTCCGGATACAGGGAAAGGAGGGGACGCTGCCTGCTCCGTCGTCTTCAAGTACGGCATGAAGCGGGACTTCAACAAGTGGCTGGCATCGCTGGGCCCTGCCGCACCGGTGAAGACACTTACCGAACTGCGTCAGTGGAACGTGGCGCACCAGCGGG
>JACCXG010000419.1 GCA_013697225.1 Acidobacteriota bacterium | reverse complement strand
TTCGAACCGGCTTTCGCTACTTGATCGTGAAGTACCATGACTCTTTCTCGACGTTCTTCGCCGCGTCGGTGGCGACTATCTTGATCGGGTTCTCCGGCGTGAGACGGTCGCTCGCGAACACTATGTTGCCGTTCTTGCCGGGGAAGGCCGCTCCCGCCGGCTCCGCCAGGAGGGTCGGGATCACCCCCAACGCTAGGGCGGCCAGACGGCAGGCCTCCCCTCGTTTTCCTCAATACTACCCGGCCGATATCAGGCATCTCCTGTTGATCCTTTCCGATGAGTGGCGTGGCACCTCTGGCCGCCCGCAAGATGGAGGCGCGAAGGGGAACCGGAGCCTGGAGTTGCCCCGGCCCCCCGGAGTGCGATCCGCCGACTATGGTTTTACCCTGAACTTCCAGCTCTTGGGCACCAGGGTGTTGCCCGCCTCGTCTGTCGCCGTCGAGGTCATTACGGCGGTGTAGGTGGCCCCGCGCTTGAGCGGCTTGTTCGGCGTCAGGACCGCCTTGAAGGTCGTGCCGCTCTCGGTGTAGGAGACCGTAGCCGGGATCACCGTGGCGCCCTTCTTGAGGACAAAGGTCGTCGGCTTGCCGCTCGTGCTGGCTTCCACGGAGCCCCCGTCCATCGCCTCGGAGAAGGTGACGATGGGCTTCGCCGTGGGCGAGACCTTCTTGCCCGTTGGCTTCCAGGTCTTGACCGTTGGGACGGTAGTGTCCCCCCGGCATCCGTCCGCCGCGTTTCCCGCCGCCGAGAGGCACGCGTCTTGGGCGTCCGCGACGCCGTCGCCGTCGAAGTCCGACGAGGTGCTCGACGCTGCGCTGGCGGGCAGCATGGCCGCCGCCACGCCCGACTCCGCCTGGCTGACCCCGAAACCGCCGGTGCCCGGGCTACCGAAGTTGACGGACGAGCCGCGCAGCGCGAAGACCGAGCTGGTGCCGCCGCTGAAAATGCCCGAGCTCGGGCCACCGGTGCCGCCGCCTCCCCGGCCGCCAACGCCTCCCTGGCCGCCAGCGCCGCCGCTGCCGCCGGAGCCGGCGGTAATGCTGCAGTTGATGGCGGGACCGCCGCCGCCGAAGCCGCCGAAGCCGCCAGCCCCTCCCAGGCCGCCGTTGCCGCCCTGCCCGCCGTTACCGGCAGTGATGGTTGCTCCGTCCGCGGCGAGGGTGGAGTTCCAGAGGTAGATGCCGAACGACCCCCCGCCGCCGCCGCCGCCGGTGCCGCCAGTGCCGCCAGTGCCGCCAGCGCCACCGCCACCACCCCCGCCGCCGGAGGCCCCGACAAAGAAGCCGGTGTTGCCGCCTCCGCCACCACCACCACCGCCACCGCCACCGGTAGTGCCCTGGCCTCCCGACGACGCGAAGTGGCCCGACCACGTTGTTCCCGCGTTGTTGAGGGTGAAGGCGGCGTTGGCGCCGGCGGAACCCTGGCCGCCGGAGAGGCCAGCGGAGCCGGCGCGACCGTTAATGTTGCTGCTGTTGCTGTCCTTGATCCCCCCGGCGCCTCCGGCTCCTCCTACCAAAAAGGCGCCGCTTGAGCCATTGAAGCCGTTGCTGGTGTCGTGGCCGCCTTGGCCGCCACTTCCACCGCCGGGAGAGCCGCCGGCTCCGGCGCTGCCGCCCGTCGAGCAGTTGGTGGGACGGGCACCAGGCGAGCCGCTGGTCGCCCGTACCGCGATGTCATTGGCGGTGCTGCCCGCTATGCCGGCCTGCGCGTTCCCGGCGGTTGTGTTCACCCGCTCGAGGGCGAGCTTCGAGTTGTTGACGGCGCGCACGCCGTAGGCGCTCACGCTGCCGCTGCTCTGGGTAGCGGTGAGCTTGAGGTCTTGCAGAACGACGCCCTGCGCGCCGTTTGCGAGGACCGCTTCTGGAGACCCCTTGATCTCCGTGACCTCGGCCGTCTGGCGTGCGCCGAACGAGGGAGTGTAGCCTCCGTAGATGCCAACGTTGTTGGCGTCGCTGGCGAGACTGACCCTCTCGTTATAGATCCCGCCCGCGATGTAGACGTCCTTGACGGGATTGAAAGACGCAGCGGTGTTTGTGCCGGCCTGTATGGTCTTCTTCGGATTCGCTTTTGTACCCGATCCGGCGTCGTTGCCCGCCGTCGTGGAGACGAAGATCGCCTTGCTCTCGTCGCCGTCAACGCCGTCGCAATTGGTGTCTTCGAAGAGCAGATCCGGCCTGTCCGGCTTGCCGGGGGCGACCGCTGAGTCGTAGGGCTTGCAGTCGTCGTCGACCGCCCCGTCGCCGTCGTAGTCCAGGGCGGCCAGGGCGGCCCCACTCAAAGCCAGCCAGAGAACCACGGAGATCGCGAGTGCCCCCACGATCGCGGCCAGCCGTGGCCCCCAAGTCTTCAGCGTACCTCCGGCCGATGCGGTTCTCATGGCGTCCTCCCGATTCTCCATCGCCGATAGATTAGCGAGCCCTTCTCTTGTCCTATCTCTTCTACTTTTATCTGCCCGAAGTCCTCTGCCGGAGACCGTATTCGGAACGTTGCGAGGGGCCGCGCCAAGACCCGCGATGCGTTTCCGGGCTTTCGTATCGAAGGTCTCATGTACCATCCGGGTTCTCTCTGCGGGGGCGAGGGCCCTGCCCCGTCGGCCAAGGAGCCGCCCCGGTACGTCGCGACAGGGCCAAGTATGGCGACCGCGGGGGAACGGTACATCGGTCATGTGGCTCATCTTCTGGGGTCATGTGGCCCATTCTCGCCGGAGAGCAGTCGCAGGTGGCTCGCGCCCCGGTAGGGGTCGAGGAGGCCGAGCTCGGCGGCGCGGACGGCCGCCTGGGTGCGGTCGGAGACGTCGAGCTTGGCGATGATGCGCTCTATGTGCCGCTTGACCGTGGCGAGGCTCAGGTGCATCTCTTGGGCGATGCGACGGTTGGTCTTGCCGGCTGCGAGAAAGCACAGCACTTCCTCCTCCCTGATCGTCAGGATGTCGGGAGATTCCGCCCGGCGTTTCGCGGTAGATCCGGCCGACGCCTCCTGTGGCGCGGCCTCCCGGGCGAGGCGTTGGATCAGGTGCGCGGTGAGCTCCTGGTCGAGCGGAAACTCGTTGCGGAGCACCTTGCGGATGGCGTCGAAGATCTCATCCCTGGTGGCCGTCTTTAGCAGGTAGCCGGCCGCCCCCGCCCTGACGGCGTCCAGCATGTAGTCTGGGCTCGGGTGGGCGGTAACCATCAGCACGCTGACGGCGGGGTGCCGGGCGTTGATCTTGCGGGTCGCTTCCATCCCGTCCATCCTGGGCATCCCCACGGCCATCAATACGAGGTCGGGCCGCAACTCTTCGCAGAGGTCCACGGCCTCCCGGCCGTCCGCCGCCTCGCCGATGACCTCTATGTCCGGTTCGCCGGCCAGCATGGCGCGCATGCCGGCCCTCAGCAGCGCGTGATCGTCGGCGATGAGCACCCGCGCCGAAGGCCCGCCCCGGCGGACCGATTCGGTTCCCATCACGACCTCCTTCCGTAGCAGGCCAGGGTCTCTTCCGCGGCCCGCCACGAGGCTTGTGTGGCCTGCGCCGCGAGGTGTCGGCGGCGCACCCCCGGATGAGCGACCTACCGCCGCCGAGGGCGCGGCCTTACTAGCAGCTCTTGATCGAGACCTCTCTCCTGTCGGTGGTGCACCTATCCTTCCCCGAGCCGCCGTTCACCGTATCGTTCTTCCTCGCGTCGCGGGAGTTGATGTTGTCCTTGCCCCCGAGGCCTAGCAGCTCGTCAGCGCCGTCTCCGCCCACCAGCTTGTTAGCCGTGTTCGAGCCGGTCAACTCGTCGCCGAGCGAGGAGCCGGTCAAGTTCTCTACGCTCAGGAGCGCAACGCCTTCGAGCGGTTCTGTTCCGACCCTGCGGGCGAACCCGGCGGTCAGCGACGCCTGGACCGGCGTGGCCGAGCCGACGAAGGAGGCGGTGTCCTTGCCCGCCCCTCCGTCGAGGGTGGCCCTGCCGGCCGGAACCACGAGGGTATC
>JACCXG010000398.1 GCA_013697225.1 Acidobacteriota bacterium | reverse complement strand
ACCATCACCTCCGTGCTTGGCGAGGTGCTTACGGTGCGGCATCATGGCCCCGGTTCGGCCTCGGCCTACGCCGCCGGCACCGCTGTCGTTCCGGTGGAGACTGCCTCCTTTTTCCACGACCGCGACGAACGAACACTGCGGGAATACGATGGCGACGCCAGCGATCTGCCCCTCCTGGACGATCTGGTGGACATGAGAGTGGAGTACTTCGGGGAGGGACACCCGCCGGAGTGGCCGAGGCCCCTGGACGGTGCAGCGAACTGCCTCTATGCCGCCGATGGCGGATACAACGCGGCCCTCATGCCTGTGTTGTCCCCGCCCGGCCGTCTCGTGCCTCTTCCCGCAGGTTTGCTGACGGATGGCCCCTGGTGCGGCGGCGGCAATAACTCGTTCGATGCCGACCTGCTCCGGGTCAGGAGGATCCGCATCACCCTGCGGCTCCAGGCATCCGACCCGGCAGCCCGGGGCCTCGACCCGGCGCGTTTTCACCACCCTGGTTCCGCGCGGAAGGAATCGCTGCTGGTGCCCGACATCACTGCGACGATCGACGTCGCACCTCCAAATCTGCGCCGGGGACGGTGAGCGATGGTCGAACAGAACGTGCGCGGGAGCGCCCTGCTTCCGGTGATGCTGCTGATGTTCCTCTTCTCGGCTGTCGTTCTCGGGGCATCTGCCGTGGTTCGGGTGGAGATCACCGTCGGCGAGCGTTTCCGAGGGGCTACAGAAGCGTTGTACGCAGCAGAGGCGGCGCTGGCCAGCACGGTTGCCGAGCTGCGTGCCCTTCCCTCATGGAATCCGGTGATTGACGGCACCGCGCACTCCCCCTCTGTCCAAGGGCTCTACGCCGGCGATCACGTCGTCCCTGGCGGCGGTTTTGTACGGGTCTGCTGCGGATCCCAGTCCGCGGCCGGCCATCTCGCAAGGGACACATCGCTGTCGCCGCTGCCCGCCAGACGGGCCGTGCAATGGCGCCCCTTTCTCTGGACAACCGAAGCCGCCCTGCTGCCGGGCGCTTCGGCCAGCCGCAGGTTCCTCCTCGTCTGGGTGGCAGACGATGAGGGGGACGGGGATGGGGTGGCGGGGGTCGATGCGAACGGAATCGTGCTCGTGCGGGCGGAAGCTGTTGAACCAGGAGGCTTGCGGCGGGCGGTCGAGGTCTACGTCCAGCGGCCGATCGACGGATTTCCACCCCCTGGGCCGGTGGTCAGCGTATTTGGATGGCGAGAAGTCCGCTGATGCGGCGTATAATGACCATCTATTCTCCCAATGAAATACCTTCCCGACTTTCTCCGCAGGTCGATGGCGCACGCCGTGCCCATCGTTGGCTTGGTGTTCAGCCTCGGGGTCGCACTGCCCCTGGCCCAGAGTCCTGCATTAGGGGACGTGGCGAGGAAGGAGTCGGAGCGGCGGAAAACCCAGGAGCCAGCCGTGAAGGTGTATACGAACAAGGACCTGCCGGCGCCGGCCAAGGGGCGTACCGCGGAACAGAAGACGGACGCGGACGCTCCGCCTCTGGAATCGACGACGACTGGTGAGGGGGCGAAGTCGGAAGGGGAAGGCAAGTCGGGGGAGGCAACGCGGGACGAGGCCTGGTGGAAGGCCCGGATCCTGGATGCACGAGAGGAGCTTCGGCGCAACGAGCTGTTTGCCGAGGCCTTGCAGTCGAGGGTCAACGCGCTCAGCCGCGACTTCGTGAACCGCGATGCCCCGCCGCAGCGCCGGGCCATCGGGGAAGACCGGACCGAGGCGCTGAACGAGCTGTCGCGCGTGCAGGCGGAGATCGACCGCGGCAAGAAAGCGATTGCCGACATCGAGGAGGAGGCCCGTCAGGCAGGGGTGCCTGCGGGGTGGCTGCACTGAACCGGGCTGCCGTGGCGGCTGCTCCTGCCCCGATTCTGCTCGTCGAAGACAAGGACTCGCTCCGGGAGATGCTCCGGCATGCCCTCGAGCGTCAGGGTCATACGGTGGTCGAGGCCCGCGATCAGCCAGAGGCCGTGAGGCTCCTGCACGATCACAAGCTGGGGCTCGTTCTGTCGGATCTCCGCCTCCCGGAGGGTGACGGCTTCGGCGTGCTCCGCGCGTCGAAGGAGTTCGATCCCGATCTGCCGGTCATCGTGATGACGGCCTACGGCAGCATCGAAGACGCCGTCTGCGCGATGAAGGAAGGAGCCATGGATTTCCTCGCGAAACCCGTGGATCCTGACCATCTGACTCTTCTTGTCGCGCGCGGGCTCGAGCGGCGCCGCCTCGTGACCGAAAACCTGTTGATGCGGGAAGAGCTTGCGATGAGGCGCGGGGGGCCGAGGATTATCGGTTCCGACGCCGGGCTCGCCAAGGTCTTCACGGCCTTGCAGCGGGCGGCCCGAACCGATACCACCGTGCTGATCGAGGGTGAGAGCGGGACCGGGAAGGAACTGTTTGCACGCTCGCTGCATGCCTCGAGCAACCGCGCCGACGGGCCTTTTGTCGCCATCAACTGTGCGGCGATTCCGGAAACGCTGCTCGAACTGGAGCTGTTCGGGTACGAGAAGGGGGCGTTCACCGGCGCCCTGGGCAGGAAGCTGGGCAAGTTCGAGATCGCGCACCGCGGCACCCTGTTCCTCGATGAGATCGGGGATCTCCCGCTCACGCTTCAGGCAAAGATCCTCCGCGCTCTGGAGGAACGATGCTTCGAGCGTCTGGGCGGCACGGCCACCGTGCAGGTGGACGTGCGTCTCGTCGCGGCCACCAACGTCGGCCTGAAGGCTGCTGTGGCCGCACGCCGGTTCCGTGAGGACCTCTACTTCCGGCTGTCGGTTTTCCCGATCACCGTTCCTCCCCTTAGGGAGCGGACCGGAGATATCGAGACGCTGGCCGAGGCCTTCGTGGGCCGCTTCTGCCTGGACCTCAAGAAGAAGAGACTGGTGTTCTCTCCCGAGGCCATGGAGCGGCTCAAGGCCTACCGCTGGCCCGGCAACGTCCGGGAGCTGCAGAATTGCATCGAGCGTTCCGTGATCCTCGCGGATGGCGACACGATCCTGTCGCGGCACCTGAACCTGTCGTTTGCGGAGACGCCGCTTCCGGAGGCCCCTGCCGGACCCTGGGAGCAGATTGATCTGTCAGGGACCCTTCCCGAGGCGGGCCGCCGCGTGCTCAACGAGGTCGAGCGACGGAAGATCGAGCAGGCGCTGCGGGAGACCGACAACAACAAGGGCAGGGCCTGCGAGCTGCTGGGCATCCCGTACAAGGTGCTGATGTCCAAGATCAAGGAACATCGGATTTCCTGACGCCGATAGCCGTCAAGGCCTCGCGGAGCTCGTCGGTCGTCACATCGTTCACCACTTTCGTCGAACCGATGCCCGCTGGCAGCACGAAGTGCAGCCTACCCGCGACGACCTTCTTGTCCCGTCCCATGCTCTGAAGCAGGTCACCGGCCGGTAAGTCGGCCACCGAAGGAAGCGGCCCCATCTTGGTGATCAGCGATGCCAGCGCGTCCCGTTCGGCGGGCGCGAACGTGCCGCGCATGACTCCGAGCTGCGCCGCCACCAGCATCCCGTAGGCCACCGCTTCACCGTGTCGGAAGCGCCGGTACTTGGTGACCGCCTCGAGCGCATGCCCCGCGGTGTGGCCGAAGTTCAACGCGCGGCGCGGACCTGCCTCCCGTTCGTCCCGGCCCACCACGTCCGCTTTGATCCGGCAGGACTCTTCCACCACAGGGACGAGCGCGTCCGGATCGCGCGCGAAGATCCCGGGCAGCTCCTCGGCGAGCCGGTCGAACAGCGGCCGGCTGGCAATGACTCCGTACTTCACGACCTCGTACAGCCCTGCCCGGAATTCCCGCCGGGGGAGCGTGGCCAGCATGAGCGGGTCGACAACAACCGCCAGGGGCTGGTGGTAGGCTCCGATGAGATTCTTGCCCAGCGGATGATTGACGCCTGTTTTTCCCCCTATGGCGCTGTCGACCTGCGCGAGCAGGGTGGTGGGGACCTGGACGACAGGGACACCCCGCAGGTAGGTCGCGGCTGCGAACCCGGTAATATCCCCTGCCACCCCTCCTCCCACTGCGATGAGGAGGCAGGCGCGGTCGGCGGATGCACGAATCAGCGCATCGTAGATGCGCATCACCGTCACGATGTTCTTGTGGCGTTCACCGTCGGGCAGCAGGACCGGCGCCTCCGACGAGACGGCCGCAAAGCCGTCGCCGTGCCGGTTCCACACCGGCGACGTCGAGACAATGAAGCGGCGTCGAGGGGCCCCCACCTCGTCGAGGATCTGGGGGAGCCGGGCCACCGCCCCAGCGCCAATTTCTATCGGGTAGGTTCCAGAGGCGGCGCGCACCTCGATCCGGATCGGCACACGGGCGTCTGCTGCGGCCGGAGCACTATTCCGGGGGTGAGACATTCAGGAGGAGCGTTCCACGGTGGGCTGCTAATATAGCAGGATCGGACCCGGCGTGGACCTGCGCGCAGACTACCTCATCATCGGAAGCGGCATTGCCGGCCTGCGGGCCGCTGCCGAACTCAGCCCTGTCGGCGAGGTCCTTGTCCTCACCAAGGCGGAGCCCGACGAAGGCAACACCGGGCATGCACAGGGGGGAATCGC